>JBDOMX010001228.1:0-3881 GCA_039831615.1 Planctomycetaceae bacterium | reverse complement strand
ATGATTTCGTTCAGCAATTCCTGAGCGAGGGCGTCTCCATCCTGCAGGCCGCGCTGGACGCTCCATGTCAGGAACACGTGCCCCACACCCTGCATCGCGCCCAACGCCAACATTCCCAGCAACATGGTGGAAACGACCACCTCGGCCAGACTGAGTCCGCTGCGTCGTCTCAGACGCACAGCATCTCGGTGGCGCCCAGTCACCATTCGCCCTGATGTGTTTGATGTCGTCATAAGATCGGATGCCGATCGATGTTTCACGGCGAAGCGGAGCTTCGCGGATAAGTAGCCGTCACTCTCCGAGTGACGAGCCTTGTTCAGGAGCCTCGCAGGTCCGGCTGTGCCGGACATCGCGGGATTCAAGCCAACACCAGCAACGGCCGGCACAGCCGGCCCTGCATGATTATTCCGCAGGTGAGTACGTGCCGTAGATTGAGATCTTGTAGTCGTAGGCAGATGAGGCCGGCCACGAACTCAGCCAGCCGTCACTAACCACATTCTGTGGAATCATGCGTGTCTGCCCGCCGGTCGCTTCACGAAAATACTGATGACTGCTGTTGTCGAACGCCAGAGCCAACCAGTAGTCGCCAGCCGCGAGGGTCGCTGTGACTGGCAGAGTCTTCCACTCCGTTCCGGCACTCGTATCGAGATTACTGGAAGCCAGCAACGTGGCGGGTTCACCCAGGTAACTCGAGTAAATTGCAAACCCATACTTCTTGCCCTTCACTCCCCCGATGTATGCCGTGATGCTGGTCAGATTTCCAGCAGTCGAAAGCGTCACTTTTGTCGCAAACTGTATTCTCTTCACGTCAGGCACTCCGGTAGCAAATTGTGTTTCGTACCCGAAATTCGCTGGTGGTGATGAGCCGTCACCCCCATCGCCGATCGCCCATGCCAGGGAACGTCGAAGAATCGTAATTCCGTTGGGATGCAGGTTGTTAATGTCCAGGCTGCTGTGTCCCCACGGCAACATCACTCGACGACCGGCAGCATTTCCTCCGCCAGCCAGTGAGGCGCCGACAGCCAGCGTCCCCAGAGTAGAATCACCGCTGCCAGGACCTGAATAGGCGCCTTTCGCCAGTTCCAAAAAGCCCCCGGCGGTGCCACTCAGTTGCTGAACGGTACTCGTATTGTTGTAAATCTGCAGGTCACCATTAATAAACGTTTGTGTGATGTAGTGAGTGGCGTCCTTAATCTTGATTCCCGTCAGGGATGACGTTGAATCGACACTCGTGGCAAAGCCGAATTCATCGTGCAGCTCCGGTTCTTCATTGACGACACCGATGGTGGCATTGACCAGTTTGGATCCCACGGAATTGGCATCTGCCTCTTCCGAAATATACGCAGCGATGGTTTCGGAGAATGCGGTGTTGAAGGCGGACTGCGTTGCTGACTGATTGATGAGCTGCACTTCGTAACCCCACGCTTCGAACAACGCTCTTCTCAGATTCTCCTGCCCAGTCGGCGAAGAATCGCTGGTGACCACGAACAGAATCTTCGGTGACGATCCTGCCCCGGCTGCTTCGGCTGGCATCACTCGCGTGATCCACGACAGATTGAGGTCCTGCACGTCATCGGCCAGCGTGGCTGTGGTACCGCCGTTGAATTGATAGGTCAGCTGTGCACCGGGCAGTCCGGTCCATTCGTAGCGGACCGTGTCGCTGCCGGCGGCGCCCGATCGAGAAGGCACGGTCATTGTCACTGCCGCGGCCGTCCGCTCGCTGAACGAGGTCGCCTGGCGAACGTCGGTCACCCCTTCACCGCCGAAACGCAAACTGCCGGCCTGAACATCAATCAGCAGATTCGACCGATTCGACTTCGCAGACCGATTCGAGCGGCAACCGCCGGGAGTCGTGGTCGAAGCATCGCGACCGGGTTGGCGACCGACGCTTCCGGTCCTGTAATCTCCCCGCCGGCAGCACGAACCAACAGCAATATTGCTCTGCCGCCCATTCTGTCTCAACCAGAGACCGTCTCTGAAGAGCTGCCAACGTTGCCACGACAAGTGCCCGCCAATGTGCAGACTCTGCCACTGGAACGCTCGGATGACGGCGAAATTGATATCACTGACCACAGCGATGGCCAGCTGTCTCTCAGTGTGCGTGATGCGCCCCTGCGTGAAGTGCTGGCAGTGCTGGCCCAGTCACAGGGATTTAGTATCCTGATGACCGATGGTGTTGATGCACGGATCACCGGCACCTTCACAGGCATCTCATTTCAGGAAGCGATGGACTCCATCTTCTCTCTGACGGATGCCACATGGACGCAGCGCAGGAACGTCATTCTGGTGACGAAACTGGGCTCCGACGCAACAGCTTCCGGGGAAGCCCAGGGAAGGATCGTCAAAGTCTTTGGTCTGAACTTCGTGTCGGCCGCCGACGTGGAGAAGGTTGTCTCGACGCTGCTGTCACCTTCCGGCAAGATCGCGATCAATGAAGTCAGCAATCAGGACAGCAACAAGACTCGTGAACAGGTCATCGTGGAGGACCTGCCGCAGTACATCGAACGTGTCGAACGCTACGTCAAAGAAATTGACGTGCCTCCACAGCAGGTGATGATTGACGCTCATATTCTGCAGGTTGAGTTGAAGAATGACTCTGCCCATGGAGTTGATTTCGCCCGGTTGGGAGAGATCTCCGGTGTACCGATTTCGATCAGCACACCTGGCTTTAACGGGACTGTCACAGACCTGTCAACATTGGCGCCGGCCTCTTACAGCATTGGACTGCTGGATGGCGACAAGTCCTCCGCACTGATTCAATGCCTGAAACAAACAACCGATGCCAAGACACTGGCGTCACCCAAGGTGATGGCGTTGAACGGACAGGAAGCCAAGGTTCAGATCGGCGAGAAGCTGGGCTACTTCGTGACAACGTCAACCGACACGGCTTCTCTGCAAAGTGTCGAGTTTCTGGAAACCGGTGTTGTCCTGAAAGTGACTCCAAGAATCACCGAAGACGGCCAGATCCTGATGCACGTCATGCCCGAGGTCTCTGATGGGAGTGTCGATGCGCTGGGACTCCCGTCAGAACGGACGACCGAGGTCTCCACCACGCTGATGCTCGCCGATGGAATGGGAATGGTTGTGGGCGGACTGATCACTGAAACCGATGTTGAGACTCAGCAACGACTTCCGGTCCTGGGGTCACTGTGGGGCGTGGGGCGATTCTTCCGACACAAGCAAGTCAAACGTGAGAGAACCGAAATCATCATTGCTTTGGTGCCGCATATCGTGCAGTGTGCCTGTCCGCTCGATGTAGACAGCCAGTTCGATCGGGCCACAACTCGACTCTTGCAGGGACCACTGGAAAAAATGCCTCGGCCATGGGAGCCGGCACTGCCGGATTCTGACTTGAATCCGCGCAAAGCCAACCGTCGACGCATCGTGGATGATGCACTGGAATTTGACGTCCCGAATCGACCTCGGCACTACTTTCCAACGAACACTGAACTGAACTACGGCCATGCAGGGTTTGCGCGGTAACCCGCATCAGCAGTCGTTGAGCGGCGGAACAATCCGACCTCCCGCTGCAGTCTCATCCTGCCGAACTTTGGCGGGCAGTCAGTTCAATTGGACTTCACCGACACGTCGTCGATGTGAAACACGGCTGCTGCAACCGGCTCGTCTGCGTCCGTCAATGTGATGTGATTGTCAGATGATGCTGCAACGTCCAGCAGATCGGTGCCTGGCCCATTTCCGAACGAAAGGGTGCGGCACACGGTCAAATGGCAGTCGGGAATAACACGGTCGACGCTGGCAGCGTCGACAACGTTTCCAGTGCTGCCAGCATCGGTTGTGACAGCGAACTGTGACAGGCAACAAACGCCATTGTCGAAACGCCGGTTTGCTGCGTGCCAAAGCTCTGGTCTGAGAACCAACGA
>JBDOMX010000489.1:0-3886 GCA_039831615.1 Planctomycetaceae bacterium | reverse complement strand
CAACCTCGGTCGTCTTGTTCAAGAATGAATCGGTGTAATGTTCAAGCATGTCGTCGATGTAAGTCTCGATCATCGGAGTGACGACGTAGCTGCCAATCTCGCTGGCCAGCTTGTTCTCATCACCAGTCTCACTGACTTTGATGACCGGTTCGATCTTTTCCTCGACTCGCGTCTCGAACAAATCTGCAATTTTCATGGAAATCCATCCTGTCGGTTGATTCAAAGCAGGTCGCCGCGATACATGAACTCGTCGCGCTTCGCCACAAACGAATAGGTCCTCGATTCGACGACACGCCCCGGTATCAGAACAACAACGGGACCGTTGAGAGCCGATTGGGCGCTATCCCAAAGTCGTTGCATGACGTCGCGCGGCCCGGCTGCGGGATAGAGTGCAGAAAGGCGTTCCAGGCTGACTACGGGCTTGCCCTTTCCGGGTTCAGCCAATCGAGCTTCAACAGCTTCGGCAACCGCAGTAATCCAAAGTCCGCCCAGTTCCGACTGTGGATCTGAACCAGGCATCGGATCGGCCATCGAATCGACAATGTTCTCAGCACCAATCTCAGACATGATCCGGTGGGTGACCTCCAGCACGTCGACTGACCGAACGTCAATCTCAGGCTCCAATGTCGCGTAGTGCGTTCGCCATTCCTTGAGTACCGCCACCTCTAGCTCTGGCGGGTATACCAGGGCCATGAAGGGTGCACCTGTCTTTCGACCGATGAACTCGTATCGTGTTCGGATTCGCTCAATCGCTTCGCCAATCTTCCATCGCCAGTCGAGACTGCTCATGGTTTGCCCTCCCACTCTGAAGGTGTTTCGAGGACCACCGTTGTGCCGGCTTTTTCAAAGCGGATTCGTCCGTCCTGGGAGAGCTTGGCGAGCGTCGATGCTACCTCGGCCTCCGTCAGGAGGAACAATCGCCAAGTTGTGTCTTGCAGCACTTCCCGACCTCGACAGCCTTCTGTGATCAGGATGCGGAGCAGCGCCTCAGCCGTCGTCAGCGGCAGGGCCGGGCGAACCAGAAACTTTTTCTGTTTCCCTTCGAGCAGCCCGAAGTCGCGTAGGGCGGTAAGTACGCTTCCCGCCAGCTTGATGCGTGTGCTCTCAGTCCATCGCTCGATCTGCGATTCGGCAGGTGCCGCCTGGTTTAAGAGATCGAGGACGTCATCGCGCGAAACAACTGGTCGCCCCTGATATCCTCTTGGCCACAAGACGTCTGTCACGAAGTCGAACGTCAGGCGATCTCGGACAGCATAGAGTAGATACAGCAGCGAAATGAACTCGTGACTGTGTGGTCCGGCAGCGCATTCCTTGGCCAGCAGCGAAGTCGACCAGTCCGCTCCCTCGATAATGTAGCGCTGCTGGATCGAGGTCCAAATGCGTTTGCGGTTTTCCGAGGACCTTTGACTCAGCAGCGCGCCGTGCAGAACCTGTTCGCGGATCTCCTCAGCCGATTGCCCGCTTGCGAGCGCCGAGAAGACTCGACCGGCTTCATCAAGCAGAGCGCCCTTTGAGCTGTTCCGCGCGCTGTATGGACCGTCGTCGCGGATTCCATGCGATCTCTGGACTTCGTTCGAATTGTCTTCCAACGTCACCACCAAAATGAGTTTTCCCTTCCAGTCGCATGAGTCTTCATCCGATTGACGAACGAGTTACCGATTTTTCAAGCTGACGCAACACCTTTTCGAGATCCTTGCGCTTGTACAAACGGTAGTTATTCACAGGATGTCGATGCTCCGTGATCTTTCCGTCTGCTCCCCAAGCGCGAACCGTGTTGGGCGAGACGCCGAGAATCTCCGCAGCCTCCTTCACACGCACGTAACCCTCGTTCTGCATCATCGTTCTTCTCCAAATTGAGAGAATTCGACAGGGTGCGACCCTGAGACAAACCTTACCAATAGTTGCAGCGAGGAGCAATCACCAGGGACGCAAGAACATTCACACCATGAACGACTTTGACGGTCGCGAAGATGAGGGAACCTAAAGTCAGCCGTCCAGTGCCGAGTCCTTGTTGTCGAGCGTGAATTCGCTAGCGATCGCTTTATTGTGCGATTCCACTGACTCACCAAGCACCTCATTCAACGCCGCAAGAACTCCCTTGCTGCGATCCATTGATACAGGTCCGCGTTCGGAGCGTCGGCCAGACTACGTCCTGTGACACTGATCTGGAGACCGTCGCTGCCGGGAATCGGCATGTCCTGTTTTCAGCGGTCTTTCTGCTCCACTGCAACTGTGATTGTTTTCTGCTGCGGCTTGCGCAACCACGGCACTGGCTTTCCGGATTCCGATTCGAGTGGCTGATAATCTCCCCAGTCAACCGTCACCTGCAATTGCGACGCTTCGGTTGGAAGCAGCACGCTGACACCCATCGAAGAAGGAAACCGCGTTCTGGACGCTGCCGTTTTCTCGGGAGTGGCATCGTCGTCCGCGCCGCGTTTTTCGCCCGGATCGTCAATGTCATCTCCGGCATCTTCGTCTTGCGCTTGGTTTTCACCGGCGTCGAACGGAACCAGGAACCCGGTTAAGTACCAGCGAGACGGACTTTGAACCAACGTCTCCGCAACATCGCCGAGTCCGCCATGCCGGCCGACCAGGTCGAGCTGCAAGGCATTGACGAGTTCTTAACGTACCTCCATCGGCCTTAAGGCATCGCTCATTTTTCAGAGTTCCAGTGGTTGTGTTGAGCTTAGATCCATCCGGTAGTTTCTAAGCATCGAGAGATCATGGTTTCGTTGTACTGGTGCCGCTGAACAATATATGGTGAGGACTTCTTAGTCTTGGGGGCGTCGTCAAAATTCAATAACACGGGTTTCTTCTTTGTGTACCAGGCTAATCGAAGACTTCGAAGGCCAACTGACCGTGAGCCCCCACTCTTCGCATCGAAACATCGAATCGTTTTTCGATTCAAAAATCACTTCGTCACTGGTTACTCTGCGGTCAGATAAGAATATCCGAGCGCAGGTTCCTTCATCTGATTGAAGATTGACCCAGCCCTTCGCAGGGAAAACACGAAAACTGACGGTCCCAATGCGATTGTCGCTGGTCGTGGTGGGCTTCTGGGGCATCTGCTGCGGTTGGTTATCTGTCGTGGACTTTCGAATGTGACCCCCAGATGCGTCGGCAGGAGTGATGTCGGGAAACACATTAACAACATCGCGTGCTGTCCAACGATGTTTCTCCATAACTTCTTCTGCGGCATGGCGGTACAAACCAGCTTTTCTGGCATTGCCGTTCGTTTCTTCGCGTTTTGACTGTCGCAGCTTACAAACCACCCAACGTCGCTCTGCGTAATTGCGGTCTTTCGTTCGCGGTTTAGAATCACGCCACTTCTCATAGAACTCCAAAGCGTCAATGTCTTTTCCCGCCCGTTCGATAGCTGCTCCTGCGACCATCCACGGCAGCGTGTTCCACCACCTCGCGACTGCTTGGCGTCGCAAAACGGTGTTTGCTAATAACTCCGAAACATCGTTCTTAGATTTGACGTCTGCAGCAGCAAGTTTCTCCGACGCTGCAAGTCTCGGGATGACAAGCCTCAGCAGGCAATTGTCTTCCTTGATTTGCTTCACAACTGCCAAACGCTCCGGTTTTTCCCAACGATTGCGGCTGCCCTGGCGTGGTTCACCGTGTGTGACTAACGACACGAGCAGTGACCATTCGCCGGCGTCAATTAAAGTTTCAAACACAATTGAAAGAACATCTGCAAACACAGAGTTGTTACCGCCCTTCGATACTTGTCGTAAACATTCGAGTAAACGTTCCGCGTCATCGGATTGGCGGTAATAAGCCGCGGCATTCGCTAAGTGATGGGAATGGGGGGAGTGGTCTGCGACGTACCTTGCTTCGGGCTTTGTAATGGTGTCTTTCGTGTTCGGCTCGCGGCGGATGG
>JBDOMX010000895.1:0-3887 GCA_039831615.1 Planctomycetaceae bacterium | reverse complement strand
TGCATTTAACGGTCGGCGGAGTTTTTTGACCCTACGCGGTTAGGATGATTTGCAGCAGGACTTCCCTGATTCTCGATGCGTGTAGCGAACAGAATCCAGGGTAATCAACGTGTCTTGCCTTGGCTGACATTGGGAGTGAGATCGGCAGGCAGACTCTTGAAATCACGGGGAACTAGTTGGGCTGAATAAATTGACCCCACGGGCTCAAACCTCACCACCCCCGCACCCCAATCGACATCAAACTCGCCGCTGCATTCACAGCACTGGTACGACTCTTCGCCCATCGGATCATCTACTGGAACCGTGAGCAGTTCTCCGCAGTGCGGGCAGTTGATTCCTGTGGAGCCGGTGGTGGCTCCCGACTGGATTCTCTCACTTCCACTGGTGCAGTTTTAGGGGAGGGTCAGGAATAAAGTAAAGGGGTTACTTTACTTCTTCGCGTTGCCGCTGCCTCTACGTGATAATCCCTGATAAGGTGCCAGTACTGTCGGAGTAGTCGTCCGTTTGCACATCGAGCGCGTTGAGCAGCGTCACATAGAGATTGGTTAGTGGCACCTTCTTGTTTTCGCTCTTACCGCCGAACGTGTGAAACCTGCCACGCTTGAGACCGAGGTTTTTGCCGCCGCACACTAACAACGGATAATTACGGTTCACGTGCGTTTTGCTGTTGCTGCAACCGTAGTACACGATCGTGTGGTCCAGCATCGTGCCGCCAGGTTCTGGCGTGTCAGCTAATTTCTTGATGAACTCGGTTAACAAGTCGGTGTGGAATTGGTCGTATCGCCCTAGCACGGGGCCACTGCCCTTGTGCGCCATATTGTGATGGTTGCCGCCCAGAATGCTGTTCCACGCGGCGCCATCCATGCCCAGCAACATATACGTTGTGTAACGCGTCGAATCGGTCTGGAAGGCTAAATAGATCAAGCTGTACATCGTGCGAACGAACGCCGCGGGATCGCTCACAGACGCGCTGAGTGACAGGCCGTCGGCGGAGATTTGCGGCTTGGGGGTGTCCATCCACTTCTCCAGCCGGTCGATTTCTTTTTCGACGTCACGCACGGCGTCGAGATAATGCGCCAGTTTTTTCGAATCGGCCTGGCCGAGCCGCCGTTTCATATCTCGATAAGATTCCAAAACCAAATCGACGCGTTGCCGATCGGCTGCCAACTTCTGTTGTTGTTTTTTCTTCAGTGCAGGGTCGGGATTGAACAACCCATCGTATAGGGCGCGAAGGTTGTTGCTCGCCGGAATGGGCCGCCCAAACTGATTGAAGGACAAGGTGGTGGAACTACTGTTGCTTCCCACGCCGCCTTCGTTGCCAAGCACCAGGCTTGGGTAGCGAGTCTTCATGCCATGCGTCATGGCCGCAATTTGATCGAACGACGGCGGCTTGATGCTGCTCTCGTGATGACAGCCGGTCAGAAACGGGCCAGCCGTGGTATGCCCATCTGCGAGGACGCACGCCGGATGGTCCAGGCCGTGCAACACGGTGGTCTCCCGGGTCAGGTCATTGAATCCCCTCATGGACTGGCTGAACTTCATCTTGCCATCGACCACTTGAGGGTAAAAGTTCCAATCGCCAGCTATGGAAACGCCGTGGCCGATATACACTCCGAGAAAACGCTTTGGTGTGCTGGCAGCCTGGCCGGGCGTTTTTCCGCCGGCCATGCACTCCAACAGAGGCAAGCTCAACGCCACACCACCGGCACCGCGAAGGAATGTTCGTCGGTGCATACTATTTGTTGTTGCCACGATGGGGCTCCTTGATTCGACCTGCTCCAAAATCGGGCAATGTTGCGATTGCATGGATGAGCGATCTCATTTGGTAACCGCTTTTCTTGAACGCGGCTTGCAGATCGGCGATCTGTTGTTCATCCCGGTATGTCAACGGACGTCCCAACGCATAGGAGAGCATGTGCTGCGTAAACCCGTGGGAAAAGTCGTCGCGATGTTTTTCGACCAGATACTGCTTCAACGGCAACAGGCCATTGACAGGATGTCCCGCAATCGCGACATCCTTCAGCACGGGACCCGCCTTGACGATCTTTGTGCGTGGCAGGCCGACTGCGTCGAATCCTTCCATCGCGATTCCCCAGTGGTCGATATCTTTGTGACAGTCATAGCAGGTCGTGCCCGTCGCCAGATGTCTGTCAAACTTCTCCTTGATCGACAACTGGCGTCCTTGCGGTTTGTCGGCTGATGGTTGTTCTTCCAACCCGGGAACTTCCGGCGGCGGGTCGGCCGGCGGATCTCCCAGCAAGCGACCGCGCAACCACACGCCACGCTTGATCGCATGTGCATCCTGACCGTTCGAGTGCCCCAACAGGAACGAACCTTGAGTCAGGATTCCGCCACCTCGTGTTTTCAGTGCGGGCGCTCGCACAAATCGGGCGGTGTGGACGGGCGGCGCGCCGTAATGCTCGGCCATCATGTCGTTGAGCATGACGAAATCCGATTCAAGGAAATTCGTGCAGCTCAGATTCCGGTGCAGGATCTCCGAGAAAAACGCCACGCTCTCCAGCTTCATGTGTTCTTTCGTTCTGACACCGAGACGAGTGTTCTTGAAACGCGGATAATAGTTCGGGTCGATAGCGACTGCGTCGAATGCCGTGAAGTCAATCCACTGACCCACAAAATCAGAAACGAAACGCTCCGACCGTTTGTCGGCTAACAGTCGGTCTACTTCGCGCTTCACGACGTCATCGCTGATCGGTGTTCTGCTGTCGACCGCAGCGATCAGCCTGTCATCGGGCGGGCCGTTCCAGAGAAAATAGGAGAGCCGAGAGGCAAGTCCATGACGGTCGGAATTGTTCAGGAACAGGAACCTGGAGTCGAGCAGAATCGTCTTCACGACATTGCGCAAAGCGGCAGTACCCGAGCGACCCGCAAGCTGTTCTTTTTCGCAGAGAAGTTCGACGTAAATCAAGTCTTTCGCATCCAGCGGACGACGCCACGCCCTGGCAGCGAACTGTTTCAAGCCCGCCTTTAAGCTCTCGCGCAGAATGCGACCGTCTTTCAGAAACGGTTTAGCGACTGGCGGCGGCCAACTGGTATGATAAGGAACCTCAAACTCCACACGCTCAATAATGGCGTGCCCATGCGACTTCATCGCGTCAGGGTAAACGGCAGCTCCGCCACCTTCGTTGCCATGCCGACCGTTATTTCCGTTGACCGAAGCTCGCAATCCGGGCCTATTCCCAAACGCCTTGATCCATTGGTCGTCTGCGCGAACCAGGAAAATTGGATCGGTTGACAGGTGCCGAGCCGGAAGCCGGTATCCTTTCAGCTCATTGTGATTCGTGATGGTGAGCGTACGAAAACTCAGCCAGTATCCAGGCGAGCGGTCGTCCTTGACAATCCGCCTGGTCGAGGTGCCGAGGTGATCGGCCAGGCTGCCAAACATTTCGAAATGCTGCGCCCCCTCTTTCGCCGGAACCTGAATTGCGCGAACCAGTTTGTAAGGCAGATCGCCGCCCTGGCAAAGATAGATTCCAAGTTCCTGCGGTACTCGCGGTCCGCCATTGGCTGGCGGCTCGTTGCGGACGGTCAGACCGACGCGAAATCGACCGCTGCTGCGATTATCCCGCAAGTACATACGAAACTCGTGCCTGGGCGGGATCGGTATGCGAAACTTATCGCCAAGCCAATCCGGGCCTTCATACAGACGCCGCAAACCGCGGTACAAAAAATTGTCGCCCGCCCAGTGGCACTTCTCCCAGTCGTTACCGGCCGCGCGAAACACGTTGTCGGGCGGAGTCAGGTTGTCCGGAAACACCCCTTGCAGCATCTCGTCCAGCAAATCGGCGTACAACAGCAAATGGGAACCGGAAAGATCCAAATCGTTTTGCATCGAGAAGCCGTGCTTGTCGACCGGGTCGCGAATTAAC
>JBDOMX010000307.1:0-3888 GCA_039831615.1 Planctomycetaceae bacterium | reverse complement strand
CGCGGCACGTGATCATTCGCGCATCAGCGGGAACGGGAAAAACATTCCGCCTGACCAATCAGTACCTGCAGCAGTTGTTTGCCGGAGCTCCGCCCGAACAGATTCTGGCCACGACGTTTACTCGCAAAGCCGCCGGTGAGATTCTCGAACGCAACATGATGCGGCTGGCATCAGCGGGGCTGGACGAAAAAGAATGCGCCGAGCTGGCTGGTCATGTGGGCATTTCTGACCTGACGTGCAAACGCTGCCTTGAACTACTGAAGGAACTGACGGCGGGGCTCCACCGAGTCCGCATCTGCACACTGGATGCGTTCTTTGCGAACATCGCATCCAGCTTCGGCTTCGAAATGGGACTGCCGCCGGATTGGTCAATCCTTGACGAGATCGACGCCACAACTCTGAAGAATCAGGCCATCGACAATGTCCTGCGCAGTGATGCCCCCAACGACAACGAAGCGGCGGCCAGCATTGTGCAGCTCATGAGCCTGCTGACAAAAGGAGAAACCACGCGTTCTGTCAGCGATCTAATTCGTGACGTCGTCGGATCGCTGTATCCGGTGTTTCAGGAAACCGACGCCGACGCATGGTCATCATTCCCAAAAAGCGACTCGCTGTCCGAAAACGTCCTTCAGCGAGCTATCAGTGATCTCGCAAAAGTTGATCTGCCCGGAGACAAACGTTGCGGTCCGGCCCGTGAAAAAGACGTTGCCCATGCACTGGCCGGAAATTGGGAAACGTTTATTGGCAGCGGTCTGGCCAAGCGCATCAAAAGCGGTGACACCACTTATTACAAAAAGGATATTGGGGATGATGCCGTCGACTGTTATCGCCAACTGATTCGACACAGTCAGGCCGTCCTGATCGATTCCATCGCTCGGCAAACAGACGCCACATACAAACTGCTGTGTCGTTACGACGTGCGCTACAGTCAACTCAAGGACGACGCTAGATCGCTGCAGTTTAACGACGTGACTCGCCTGCTGGCCGACGTTGCTCGCGACAGCAAAGTCGATCGTCTTTCCTTTCGCATGGACGGCAACATTTCGCACGTTCTGCTGGACGAATTTCAAGACACGTCACTGGCTCAGTGGCGGGTCATTCGGCCGTTCGCGGAGAAAGTGACCAAGAAAACGAAGGGCACTTCGTTCTTCTGCGTGGGTGACATCAAACAGGCGATTTACGGCTGGCGAGGCGGGGTCGCTGAGATCTTTGACGCCATCGAGAATCAGCTTTCGGGACTGAAGCGGGAAGAACTGAACACCAGTTTTCGATCTGCCGACGTCATCATGAAAACGACCAACGCGATCTTTAACGGCCTGAAGTCGGCATCAGAGTTTGCCGACGCGGACAGTATTCAGGAATGGTGTGCGGGATTCGGTGAACACACCACGGCCCGCGATAAGTTGCACGGATACGCGAGTTTAGAATCGGCACCGGCCGCGGACGAAGGCTCGCCTCAGGCCGACACCACGCTGAAGCATGCAGCCGCGCGAATTGCGGAAATCACGAAGCGGGCGCCCGATGCTTCCATCGGAGTCCTCGTCCGCAAGAACCGCTACGTCAGCCGGATGATTTTTGAATTACGGCGACTGGGGATTTCGGCCAGTGAAGAAGGTGGCAACCCGGTCAACGACAGTGCTGCCGTGCAACTGATCTTCTCGCTACTGGCACTCACTGATCACCCCGGCAACACGGTCGCTCGGTTTCATGTGTCGCAGTCCCCTCTGGCCGAATCGCTGTTCTTTCCAAAGCACTACATCGATGATCGAGCCGACCATATGGCTCGTGAAATCCGGCAGCGACTGCAGTCGGAAGGCTATGGGCCAGTGATTCAGGAATGGGCCGAAGCGCTGCGTCGGTTTTGCGATTCGCGTGGCAAGCGGCGACTGGTGCAACTGGTCGAGCTCGCCTGGCGCTGGCAGTCGCACGCCACCTTGAGGACCGCAGACTTTCTGAACTTTGTTGAAGCAGAAAAGGTACCCGACCCAACCGCTGACCGCGTACGAGTCATGACCGTGCATCAGTCGAAGGGTCTGGAATTCGACGTTGTTGTTCTGCCAAACCTTGATGAAAAACTGGTTGGTATGCCAAAGCCGTTTGTCGTGAACCGACCGTCGCCGACAGAACCGATCGATCGAGTCTGTCGGTACCGCAATTCAAATGTGCAGGAATTGCTTCCGGCCGATTTTCAACAAATGTTCGCCGACGCACGCCGACATCAGATTTCCGAATCGCTGTGCGTGCTGTACGTGGCTGTCACGCGAGCCAAACATGCGGTGCACATGATCATTGCTCCGTCGGGCGAGAAAGAAAGAACGCTTCCGGCAACCATGGCCGGTCTGCTGCGAGTGACCTTAACAGAACCAGGGCCGATCGAACCGGGCAAACTACTGTTCAAATCCGGCCTTGTCGACTGGTACGAAACGACGGAATCTGAATCCGCGAAGTCCGATGGTAAGAGTAAGAAAAATCCATCGAAGAAAACAGAAACTGCACCGGCCACGCAACCTGCCGTTTCGTCGGGCATTTCGCCTGCTATCACATTCAGATCCATGTCGGCGGGCCGGAGTCGCGGACTGCAGCGCACAGCACCTTCCCGGCATGCCACGTCTCGCAAGGTCAAACTGTCCAGCGTGATTCGCCATGGCAGTGCTGCCGCCACCGAACGCGGCACGCTGATTCATGCGTGGTTCGAACTGATCGAATGGCTGAACGACGACGCCATTCCCGATGACAGCATCCTGACCGCGATGGCAGCCGAAATCAACAGCGGAGTGCCGGACGTCGCAGCGCTGATCACTGAATTTCACACCATGCGACAGTTGCCCGTGATCGCTCATGGACTCCGCAAAGAATCGTACCACCGTCCGGACAAAGAAAACCTGACTGACAGCGCACGAAAACGACTGTCCGCAGTTTCGGTAGAACGAATTCGCCTGGAAGTCAAAAATGAACACCCGTTTGCCGTGCTGGACGACGGCGAAATCATCAACGGTTTCATCGACCGTCTGGTTCTGATTCACGTCGACAACCAACTGGTCGCCGCTGACATCGTGGACTTCAAAACCGACAGCTTCGACTTCTCCGACGAAGAGTTATTCAAACAGAAAACCGAGTACTACGGCGAACAGCTTCAAATGTACGCTCGCGTTGTGTCTCGGCTTTATCGAATCAGCCAACAGGCCATTTCCACTCGACTGTTTATGCTCGGAGCCGGAAGGATTGCCAATGTTTGAATTCCGTTTTATTCACGCCGCCGACATTCATCTGGACAGCCCCCTGCGAGGACTGCAGGCGTACGAAGGTGCGCCGGCGGATGAAATTCGTGAAGCCGTGCGAAAAGCACTGGAAAATCTGGTCGAACTGGCCATCGATCAGAAAGTCAACTTCGTTCTGATCGCCGGCGACATCTACGACGGCGACTGGAAAGACTTCAGCACGGGTTTGCATTTCGCCAGGGTCGTCACGAAGCTGCAGCGCGCGAGTATTCCTGTGTACACGATTTCCGGTAATCACGATGCCGAAAGCAACACGACGAAATCACTGCCGCTGCCCGCCAATCCGGATGGCTCACCCGTGCTTCTGTCCAATCGCAAAGCTGAAACGATTCGGCTGAAGGAACTGGAAGTCGCGA
Organism: Planctomycetaceae bacterium; assembly: GCA_039831615.1. Classification (GTDB taxonomy): domain Bacteria; phylum Planctomycetota; class Planctomycetia; order Planctomycetales; family Planctomycetaceae; genus S139-18. The sequence goes on along the minus strand of JBDOMX010000307.1, from coordinate 254 downwards.
TTCACGGTCGCAGCTTCAAAACCGCCAAAGAAACCGACAACCTGGCTCTGCAATACCCGTCGGCCGTGTCGGGCTGGTTCAATATCGGCATGCTGCACACGGCACTCACCGGAGTCGAAGGGCACGAACCATACGCTCCGTGTACCACGGCCGACCTGCTGTCGAAGGACTATCAATACTGGGCACTCGGGCACGTTCACAACCGCCAGCAGAATCATCAGCCCGAAGAAACGCCGATCGTGTTTCCGGGAAAC
>JBDOMX010000299.1:0-3891 GCA_039831615.1 Planctomycetaceae bacterium | reverse complement strand
GCGGACATGGGCCGGCAGGTAGGCCGTGACCACGACCAAAGCCGTATTGGGATGGGCAAGAATTTTGGAAGGAGTGGGAATATCCCGTCGAGCCATCTCCTGGCGAAGGGCCGTCTGCAGCCTCGATGGTGGTGGATTTCCGCCGGTCCCGTTGAGATTCACGACCAGACCAACTCCGCGCAGCGGGACCAGCGTATTGCCCTGCACGCTGATGTAATCACCGAGCACCGGAGTTTCGAGCGTTGTGGCAAAATCGTCTGCAGCACCCGTGCTGTTTTCGTCCTGTGAGTCACCCTTCACGAATTTCGTCAGCCGTGACGTGACCCCGTTGGATGGAAGCTGCAGCAGGCTACTGGCACAGCCACAGCAGACGAGCAGCGCGGCCCCGAAAAACAGCAATGCGAAATGACGGGGACCGAGCCGGAAAGTCGATTGAGCGTTCATGGGAACGTTACCAGCTGAGGGGTTGGCGCAGTCGCACGGTTGAACGGCACGGCCAGAGACCGCGGGTTCCGACACCGGCAAATTGCCACCTGGAAGAGACAGTCAGGAGGATTGCGGAGAGATGAAAGACAGGATCGCGAATGCGACTGGAAAGGGAGTGGAGTTGCGCTCGGAGGCTGATTGCCTCAGTCGAAGTGAGATGCCGACCGACCCGATCAGCAAACGGCCATCCGGGCACAAAACCATTGGGAGAGCTGAGTGCAACGTACGATGGACGGCAAATTTCGGTCAAGACGCGTCGTCATCTTCACCGAGGCATTCCGCAGGTCATTCCCGGAACCTCGACCTCTTCCGGCAAAAACCTGCCGGGACTGCGAGTCATCGGCAGCAGTGTCGGTGAATTCAGCAGGTCCGGCGCTTCAGGGAACGCAACTTCTGTCAATTCTTACGATAGATCGCATCGGCAACGGCTCGGTATTCCGGAGCTTCGAGCGGACTCAGACGGCCGATGTGGAGCTTGGCCTTCGTCGCCAGTTGAAACGCGTCTTCCGCCTTTTTCAGATCCGCCATGGCAAGATGCACTCGCGCCAGATGGAAGAACTTGTCGGGCGTCGGATCCTCGCCAATGGCGACGGTCAGGTCGCGCAGGGCTTTGGCGGGTTGATTCAAGGCGAGGTAGACCGACGCTCGAGTGTCCAGCAGAAATGCACGCGGCCCGGCGATCTCGATGGCCTGTTCGACCAATTGTAAAGCCTCCGTGGCATTTCCGCCTCGAAAGGCAATCAACAGGGCCAGATCATTATGGGCGAGGTACTGGTCGGGGAGAACGTCGATGACCTCTCGGAAAAGACTCTCAGCAGCATCGTATCGGCCAACCAGAAGAGCTGCCTTCGCATTCTGATGGAGGAGGCCTTGTTCAGTTGGGTGCTCTCCCCGGGCTTTTTCGATCCGCCGCAGGATCTCCTCATTCTGTTCTGCGTTCGTGCGCCGCTGCTGCAGCAGTGCAACACATGCCGCAGCGACTTCCACAGGACCCGATTGGTCCCACGCCTGTGGATACGACGCCAGAGCTTCTTCCGTCCTGCCCTGGCTCTGATAAAACCGTACCAGCTCGACCGACCGGCTCGGATCGCGTTTCACGAGTCGGCGGTAATACTCCTCAGCCTGAGCCGACGCTTTTTCGGACTCGACCGGTTGCCCGGAGCGTTCCAATCTGGTCGAGATCGATGCCGACAACGAGGCAACCTGGCTAATCGCCTCCAGAGGGATCGTGTCCCCGTCACGTTCCATTTGCCTGAGCCGATCATCGATCAGTTGCAAAGCATCGTCAACTTGACGCTGAGCCACGTGATGCAGTGCTTGAAGCTCGAGCGTGCGGAACGTCTGTGGTTCGACTCGTTCCAGTTCCCTGAGCCACAGCAGGCATAAGGAATCGCTTTCCGGTAGATCCGAGTGGTCAATCGATGTGCGTACTGCGAACGCCAGCCACTGCGTCGTGTAGCGACGTTTGTTGATATCGATCAACGACACCATTGTTTGGCGACACAGTTTCCATTGGCCGGTTGCCAGGTACAGTCGCCCCAGATCAAATTGGTCTCGCTGCGACAACTTGCCTTTCCTCTCGAGATGCTCAAGGATGCGAATCGCCTCGAGTCGTGCCGATCGGATGGGTCGCGACTGCAGCAGCTTGGACTTGGCCAGCAGATCGATTGCGTTTGCCGGTTCGAGTTCCAGATTCGCATCAATCAGTTCCGTGGCTCGACTGAACTCCTCGTACTGTCCACTCAAGGCCACCAATGATGAGAGTGCTCGTCGCGCTAAGATCAGAATTCGCGGGGCTGTGTTGTTTTTGGTCGCGCAGAGTCTTTCGAGCAACTCGGTCGCCTCGTTTATCTTTCCATCACTTAGGTAGAAATTTGCCACCCGATAGATCAGGTCGCTGCGGTCGGGATTGGCAACCAATGCGGCCTGATATTCCTGCTCTGCACGGTCAACGTCACCGAGGGCTACGTGACATGCAGCAAGCGTCATCGGAATGGGGTCGTCCCCGGCCAGTTGTTTCACCTCTTTCACAAGCGCTTCCGCTTCGGAACTGCGATCGTTTCGCGACAAAAACGAGATGAGGGCCACGCGAGCCGCGACATTGTTCCTATTGAGCTGCAATGCAGTCGAAAGACATTCTTCCGCCTTAACTGACTGACCTTGAACCGCCTGAAGTCGCCCCAACCACAGCCATTTGTCGGAATTCTTCGGGTCAGCACAGACCGCTCGATCTGCCATGTTCATCGCACTCTTGTAGTTTCCCGTCTGCATCCACACTGAGACGGCCAGTTCACCGAACGCACCTGCCAGCGGAATTTCTCGCCGTTCTTCCATTTTACGCAGGACGTCTTCGGCGTCGCTGTGTCGATCCAGCCGCGCCAACAGATCGACCAGTTCATAGACGACATCAACGCTTTGTTCCCCGCGATCGACGGCCAGCAGGAGCTGCTCTGCAGCCTCGTCCTCCCTCCCGGACAGTAAATCAATCTGCCCCAGGAAGACGGAAATATGCGGCGAATTCGGCAGCGTTTCCTGAACCGCAAGAACCAGCCTGCGCGCCTCAATCAGCATAGCAACATCACCTCGCTGTGCCCTGGCGACGTTCGCACTGGCTTGTGCCAGCCGCCAGTAGATTCCATCAGGGCCTTCGATCTCATGAATCTTTTCAATTAACTCTGCCGCCATTACGGTGTCGCCTCGTTTCAACGCCAGCGTCACGAGCTGCCGGCGAACCGAGACGTCGCCCTGACGGCGCTGAGCAAGTTTTTGCAACACACGTTCGGCCCCCTCATAGGCGCCCAACTCAACATACGCTGACGCCAGCGCGGATAAGATCGGCTCCTGCTCGGTGTCGGCATACAGATCACGGGATGCTTCCTCCGCTCGTACCACTTCGAATGCTGCATCGATGTCTTCAACTGTTGCCCAATACTGCAGTCGACCCAGCAGCAGTTCGACGCGACGTCCGAATGATTTCTCTGCCTGATCCAGAATCGTCTTCGCCGAATCGAGTTCACCGGTGTCGAGATAAGCATTGTAACGTGCCACCCACAACCGAAGTTCACCGGGACTTCGTTCGGAAGCACGCTCGAGTAGGAGATGCGCCTGTTCGGTCTGACCATCGACCGCGAGGATTTTGGCGCGAATCAGCAATACATCGACCAGTGTTTCATCATTGTTTGGGACGCGACTGAGCGCTTCGTTGACGGGTTCCCACTGGCGAGCGTCTGGTTTGAGCTGCAGGTTTTTTTCCAAAAGCGTCCGCGCTATTTCAATGGGAACTCCCGGCATGTCCGCGACAGATTGGAATCTTTTGATCGCCTCGTCGAATTTTCGTGTTTTGGCCAGCACGCGGGCCAATCCCAAAAGTGCTGCCGTCGAGTGGGTGTTCAGACTCACCGCGCG
>JBDOMX010000580.1:0-17529 GCA_039831615.1 Planctomycetaceae bacterium | reverse complement strand
TCATCCGGAACCATGATGAACCAACGGCGATCTTTTCTCAGCACCTGGGATCTGAGAACACGTGAAAACTCCGACGTAATTCCCTGCTCACGAGTTCCGAAAATCAGGTCTCCGATGGCTCTTACCATATTCTCAAGCCGGTCACCCGCAACACGCATGGCAGTCCGGGTCTCATCGCTCTTTAGATAATCTTTGAGTGACTGGCGGAGTACCGCGTTGTCGACCGTCGCTTCGCGTACGATTTTACCGACAATGTGCTGGAGTTCCGGATCTTCAACGACGCGCTGAATATTGTTCCGCAACGTATTACGGACGCGTTCGTTTTTCATCACGCGATTGATAATCACTTTTGTGATTTCAATGAATTCCTCCGTATGAGCCTCCAGTTCAGGCACGGCTTCCTGATCGATAAATCTCTGGAATTCGGTACGGACAGCGTGGCGTTCAGGCAGGGGCGAAGCATCATAAAGGTAACGCCACGTGAACGAGATCAGTGACACTCGATTCCATAGTGCCCCGCCGATTTCCATGGCCAGTGGTCGGACTTCTTCCTGGATGATCGGAAAGATCTCATCGCGAACCAGCGGTACCAGTTCTTCCTGCAGGATCTCCGCCTCGAAGCGGTCGCCCAGGTGGCGAAAGTCATCGCGATGATTGTCGATGATATAAGGCAGCTCTGCCTCGACGGCTTTAATGGCTCGACGGATTCCTTCTTTCAGGACAGGCTGCAGCTGTGCCAGCACGACCTGCTGATGCTGATGCCATTCTCGGCGGACCAACTCCATAATCTCCAAACGGCGTTCCTCGGGAATCATCGTGGCAACCGCCCACTCGAGGTGCATTGGTGTGGTGCAGTATTCCAGACGGTATCCGTTGGGGAATTGCTCAATCGCTCGGTCATAGACGGCGATCTGTACGTTCGCGACTGCGACTGGATCGCGTCTGCGGGTTCCGTCGACGCTGGAGACATAGCCGGTTTGAATAAAACGATTGTCGGCGGTGGCCATGAAGATTGGGTCATCCAGCGCGACATACAGTGGAACGGCCGACTCGGCAACAGCCGACCTGCGTGCGCCGGCAACCCACTGCTGCAACCCCGTTGTCAATTCCGACAGGCTGCTGGACTGATTGTCCAGTTCAGCACGAGTCGCCAGGTAGCCGAAGACAATCGCTGTCAGCCAGCCGGCGGATCCGAGGATGATGTGGCGGAGTTTCACAGGGCGGCTCTGGTGGGGCAGACAGGAACGCGGCGAGTGAGTGAATCTTCCAATGTCGTTGCCTGGTCGCACATTGTTTGCCGAAACGCGTCTGCCCGTTGTGAGGTCAAACGTTTACCGGGATCCGGACTCGGTCATTGGTTTCGGTCGTCCGGCATTGTGGCCGCGGACACGCGGCACGTCATAACCGATGTTGTTTCTGTATATTCGCTGCCGCATGAGGAATCCTGGGATATCCAGGAATTCCGGTGTGAGAAAATGAGGTTGTCGTTGGAGCTTAATGCAGAAAGAGTCCCCGGTCAGGCGACCGGGGACTCTTTGGTGTTTTTGACGAAGACCAGCGGTCATCGCTGACGTTTACTGGTCATCGTTCGATTCTTCACCGGATGCGACTCCAGCCATTTCTGTTTCTTTGGCGGATTCGGTTTCCGTTGGTTCTTCAAATTCACCATCGAACTTCAACTGCTTTTGATCGCCAACTTCAGTGACAGAGACGTTGATGACGTTTTTGCCCTCGTAGGTTCCACGCAGCAGCTCTTCGGACAGCGTGTCTTCGATGAAGCGTTCGACACTGCGGCGCAGTGGTCGGGCACCGTAGTCCAGGCCGTCGTCGACTTCGCCCTTGTCGATAATGAAGCCACGTGCTTCGTTGGTCAGAATAAGACGCAGACCGCGTTCCATCAGACGGTCATAGACTTTGGCCAGTTCGATGTCGACGATCTCCATCAACTCAACACGCGTCAGTTTGCGGAACACCACAACCTCGTCCAGACGTCCGAGGAACTCCGGCTTGAACTGCTTCTGCAATTCGTGCATCAGATGCTTTTTCATGTCGTCGTATGACTGTTCTTCGTCGGTTTCACGGAGCGTATGCAGTCCCATGCTTCCGCCGTGGGCCATTTGGTTGGCCCCGGCGTTCGTCGTCATGATGACGATCACGTTCTTGAAATCGATCGTTCGACCAAAGCTGTCGGTGAGGTGTCCTTCTTCCATGATCTGCAGCAGCATGTTGAAGACATCGTGGTGAGCTTTTTCGATTTCATCCAGCAGCACGACGGCGTACGGACGGCGACGGATCTTTTCCGTAAGTTGACCGCCTTCTTCGTAGCCGACATATCCTGGAGGAGCTCCGATCAGGCGACTGACGTTATGTTTTTCCATGTATTCGGACATGTCGATCTGGATCAAAGCGTCTTCATCGCCGAACATGAATTCAGCCAGCGTTTTGGCGAGCAGCGTCTTGCCCACACCCGTTGGTCCTGAGAACAGGAATGCTCCGGTGGGCCGCTTGGGATCCTTCAGACCGCTGCGACTGCGGCGGACAGCCTTGCAGACCTGGGTGATCGCTTCGTCCTGACTAATGACACGCTTGTGCAGTTCGTCTTCCATTTGCAGGAGGCGGACGGCGTCTTCACTGGAAAGTCGTGTCAGTGGAATTCCGGTCATTTTGGCGACGACTTCGGCGACCACTTCAGCGTCCACGACACCATCTGTCTTGCGGGATTTTTCCCGCCACTCTTCGGTCAGCTGGTCCTTTTTCCGTCGCAGCTTGTCAGCCTGATCACGGAGTGACGCAGCCTTTTCGAACTGTTGTTCGGCGACGGCGTCTTCTTTGGCTTGATTCAGTCGCTGAATTTCGTCTTCGATTTCTTTGAGATCCGGTGGCCGGACCATCGATTTCAGCCGGATCCGGGCTCCGGATTCGTCGATCACGTCGATTGCTTTATCTGGCAGGCAGCGGGACGTGATGTAGCGGGTTGACATTTCGACCGCTGTCTCCAGGGCATCATCAGTAATCTGTACCCGGTGATGTTCTTCGTAGCGTTCGCGAAGCCCCTTGAGGATTTCCACGGCCTGTTTGGGTGACGGAGGATTGACCATGACCGTCTGAAACCGTCGTTCCAGTGCCCCGTCCTTTTCAATGTACTTACGGTACTCGTCAAGCGTCGTGGCTCCAATCACCTGGAGTTCGCCGCGGCTGAGTGCCGGTTTAAGGACATTGGAAGCGTCGATGGCGCCCTCAGCACCGCCGGCACCGACGAGCGTATGCAGTTCATCGATGAACAGAATCGTGTTGCGGGCACGTCGGACCTCATTCATCACAGCCTTGATTCGTTCTTCGAACTGACCGCGATATTTTGTTCCGGCGACCATCATGGCCAGGTCCAGGACAATGATTCGACGATCGGCCAGCAGATCGGGAATCTCGCCGTTGACGACCATCTGGGCAAAGCCTTCGACGATGGCTGTCTTTCCCACGCCGGCTTCACCCAACAGCACCGGGTTGTTTTTCTGTCTTCGGCAGAGGATCTGGATGACACGTTCGATTTCCCGCTCGCGTCCGATCACCGGATCGAGCTTGTTTTGTCGCGCCAGCTCACTGAGGTCTCGTCCGAAACTGTCCAGCGCAGGAGTCTTGCTGCGGTTGCCACTGCGCTGGGAGCTGCTTTCGCCTCGTTCCGCTCCGCCTGCTTCCGCAGCTTCCAGACCGTGTCCCAGCAGGTTGAGTACCTCGTCCCGGACGTCTTCCAGTTTCATGCCGAGGTTCATCAGGACCTGAGCGGCGACGCCTTCCTGTTCGCGCAGCAGGCCCAGCAGCAGATGTTCGGTCCCGACGTAGTTGTGGTTGAGCATCCGGGCTTCTTCCATCGCATATTCGATCACCTTTTTGGAGCGCGGAGTTTGCGGCAGTTTGCCCATCGTGACCATGTCCGGCCCCGTTTGAACAATTTTCTCAACCTCGATCCGAATCTTGCGGAGGTCGACGTCCAGGTTTTTCAGGACATTGGCGGCGACGCCGGATCCTTCTTTCACGAGTCCCAGCAACACATGTTCTGTGCCGATGTATTCGTGATTGAATCGCTGTGCTTCCTGATTGGCCAGCTGCATCACTTTGCGTGCTCGGTCGGTAAATCGTTCGTACATTCGACTTCCCTCTCGCTGAATATCATCTCAATGACCAGCTCTTCGGCTGTCTGATGCGAAGCATCAAAGCAGATGAGTTGGTTTGGGTCTGTTAACCGATGGTTGCTTCTGCAGCCGATTACAGTCAATCTAGCGCCGAAACGTGTGTCTGATCAGGAATTGCGGATTTTCACGGTGAATTGCCGAAGGAACGATGTCGGTTACAGGGAGAGCGATACCTTACCCTGTTTGGGTCCCACTTGGGCCTTCGGATGAATTTTCGTTCAATTCATCAATGTTCATTCAATCCATCAAATCTGACCGCCACTCTGGCAGCGAAAATTGACTACGGTTCAACTTGCGAATTGCATGCCGGATTCTATGGGCGTCCACAAAGATCGACAAGATAGGCCTCGGTACTCGTTTGATCAGTTCCCGAAGTCTTTCTGCGGATACGTGATTCGTCAGCTGCCTGTTTCGATGGATTTTTGAGTTTTTCCCTCGTTCCGGATAATCTGGGGTTGCTGCGATTCGTCTCGTCGACTGCAGGTCACTTCATCGATTACGCCATGCAGGATTAACTTTGTGCTCCCCCAGGATACTTTCCTGACGCCGTCCGCTGTCAGAACGCTGCGTCGAGCGGCGCATTTCTGTGATTCTGAGGATCTCGCAGAGTTCGCTGGACAGCTGGTCATTGCTCTTCTTGATGAAGAATCTGTGGCTGGAGGTCTGCTGAGATCTGCAGGATTGTCGGCCGATGCCCTGCGAGCGATGTTCAACCGAAACTCAGCTCAGTCCTCCGCACCGGACCTGCAATCAGCAGGTGATGTCACAGCGGCAGTTATGATTCAGGAACTCCCGGATACGCAGGCTCAGCTTGTCGCGGAAGCACGACGAATAGCGCGTCAGGAACTGTGCGCCGAAGGTGTCTCCAGCGAGCACCTGCTCGCAGCCACGCTGCAGTTCGATACACCCATCTGTCGAACTTTGCAGCAACACGGAGTCACGCTGGCATCAGTCTTCGCGAGTCGCCGTGAATCGGAGTGGTCGGCCGACCCGATCGCGGTCTCGTTTTCACTTGAGGCTCGGGAGGAACAGTCGGACGATGATCCTTGTGACAAGTCCGTTCATGAGGCAGGCAAACCGGACCGCGTGATCGACGCGTGCATGAATCGTGCACGCGAAGGAATCCGTGTCCTTGAGGACTACGCCCGCTTCATGATGGATGACAGGATGCTGGTCCAATCATTGAAGGACCTCCGACATCGTCTGGCAGCATCGGAACGAAGGCTCGACCGTTTTCAGTCCAGTGACGCAGGCGGCACCGCACGGCTGGCTGAACGTAACGTGACAGGGGACGTGGGGACCGAATGTACGGGGGCACTCGAACAGGCCCGTCTCCAGCCGGTTGACATTGTGGAGGCCAACGCTCGACGCGTCCAGGAAGCCCTCCGCAGTCTCGAGGAATTCGGCAAACTGATGAGCCCTGCGTTTTCGACCGAAATGAAGCAACTGCGCTACCGGGCCTATGAATTGCATCGAAGGATGCGTTCAAACTCAGGTGATCACCATCAGCCTCCTGCTGACTGCCGGCGGCGGCTCCAAAGGGCCCGTGTGTGCGTGCTAATCTCCGAATCCGGCTGTCATCATCCCTGGAAACAAGTTGTCACATCGTGTTTGTCGGGGGGGGCAGACATGATCCAGCTTCGTGAGAAACATCTGGATGATCGGGATCTGGTCTTGCGGGCCACGTGGCTGACCGAGGCATGTCATGCATCAGGTGCGCTGTGTATCGTCAACGATCGCGCCGATATTGCCCGCCTCAGTGGTGCGGACGGGGTTCATTTGGGACAGACTGACTGCAGAGTGAGTGACGCTCGCCGAATTCTCGGTGCCCACTGTTTGATCGGACTGTCAACTCACACTGCGCACGACATGGAGTCAGCGGACGCACTGGCGGCGGATTATCTCGGAGTGGGACCTGTATTTCCCTCAGTCACCAAGGAATTTGACAGCATTGCGGGGCTGCCGTTGTTGCAGGCCGCAGCGAACGTCACGAAGCCGTGGTTTGCAATCGGCGGAATCGACCAGGATCGGATTGCCCAGCTGGCCGACAGCGGGGCAACTCGGATTGCGGTTTCAGCGGCTGCGATTGCATCAGAACGGCCCGATGAAATCGTGCAGGCGCTGCGGAAACAGCTCAGCTCTGTCTGAAAGGCATTCCATTGCTGCGTTCCGCGCTGCGGCAGACATCTCGTGACTTTCTCGACTGGCTGCTTCCTTCCGAATGTCTGCTGTGCCAGGCAGCAACGGCCTCCAACCCTCATCACGTGCCACCAACGCTGTGTGTCGGTTGTTTTGGAGGCCTTGCAGCACCTGCCGCGGTCACCTGCGAACGCTGTGGCGCATCATTGGGGCCGCATGCCAATCCTTCCGGCAACTGTCCGCACTGTCATGGACAACATTTCCGCTTTAAGTCCGTTACATGTCTGGGGATGTATGATGGCCCGCTGCGGTCAATGTTGCTCGCCGGTAAATGGTCATCGTCCTCCAACAACATTCGCACGCTGGCGAAGGTGTATGTTGACGCACGAGCGACCGAACTTCGGTCACTGGGCGTTGAACGTATCATTCCGATTCCGCAGATCTGGCATCGGAGACTCCTTCGAAACTTCAATGCTGCCGCCGTCCTCGCCGGGGAAATCGGAAAACTGCTGAAGCGACCGGTCGACGCCCACATCCTGCGACGGTCCCGCGGCACACGGCCTCAAAAACGAGCATCGATCAGCGACCGCCAGGCTATTCAACGCGACACGTTTCGGATTCGTGATGCGCACGTCATCCGCGGCGAACGAATCCTGCTCGTGGACGACGTGCTCACGACAGGCGCCACTCTTGACGAAGCGGTCAGGATGTTGCGACAGGCGGGAGCCGGACCGTGTTACGTGGCCGTACTGGCCCGAGTTTCCGGCAGTGGCGGTTGAGCTCGAAGTCAGACTGGCGGTGCGACGGCCGCTTCCTGTCGAATGGCCGATCTTACCGGAGCCCAGCGGATGTGCGCGAAGCCCGCCGACATCTGGTCGGCGATATCAGCCATGCAAATCCCCGCAGCCAGCAGGATCAGATGATCTCCGTCGTTGATTGGTGCTCGGCCGTTCTGTTCGAGCACTTCGTCCAGTCGAGAAAGCACGGTCGGCACTGATGCGGAGATGACGTTTCCGTATCCCGACAGGTTATTGAGGAACTCCACGTCAGGGAATTCCGGTTGTCCGGTGGCGACAAGAGCCTTCAGAAGTTTTGCGCTGGGCTGATGAGGAATGACGACAACACGTTCGTCCGGTTGGCGTTCAAAGGAATCCATCGCAGCACGCAGATTAGACAGCATCAGCTCGATGGCGTTGATGAACACCGATTCAGGGTTCATTCTCATCACAGTCCGTCGACACGGCTGGCCACGAAAACTGAAAACCTCGACATCTTCGGTGCGGAACAATGGATCTGGATTCGGCCGGCGGTCTGCTGGAATGTAGAAATCGTCCGCAGCGATGCGATCAAGTGGCATGCGACCACCGTGTTCCATGATCGCACCAACGGCACCTGCTGAAACCAGCCCGCAGAATAAACGGTCCGATGCATCGTGCCAGAATTCCGGCGTTTCTATGGAAAGCAGAGCGATGCGGCCGCCTGGAGGGACATTTTCGAATTCAACGCTGGCATCCTGCAGCAGCTTCAGGAACCCGGTGCACCCGTAATTAAACGGTGCCACCAGACCAGTTGGTAGTGCCAGAGATGACTCGATTGCTCGCGCGAGTCGACGACAGGCACCATGGTCCGTATGCGAGTGACACAGCAGAATGGAATGGCAGTCCCTGAGATCGACCCGTGCATCATCTTCCAGGCGTTTGCACAACCGTATTGCCAGATCAGTGACGGTGATTCCCTCGCGCAGGATTCGGCGCGCACGGATCCCCGTGGATTTTCTGATACTTGACAGACCTGGAAATCCAGCGGCCCCGCCCAGACGTGAAAGCCCAAGCACGTCGTCATCGTTCAGAAGATCGAACAGATCGTCCTGATCGAAAACGTCGGCGACGTTAGAAATACCCAAGCTTCCGGAATCGGCCCCAGCCAAACGCTCCACAGCCACTCCCTTTACACCCGACCCAAACATTTCATCCGTCAGACGTGTCTTTCAACGAACCAACGGCGTTCCCCATTGGCCAAACTATCAGGAATCAGTGGCCTCAAATACCTACTTGGGGCTTTGGAACCGGTATTTCTTCGGAACGCGACATGACATCGCAGTTCATCTGACGCAGACGCCGGACGTTTGCAAATTGTCCTAATTCACCTAACGAGCCTCATTTTACGCATGGATCGGGAGTTTGGGAGCTCGCGACAGCAGCGTGTGGCGACTCCTGAGTCGTGACGCGTCTTGACAACAGGAATCGGCGGTGACCGCCAATTGACGGTCGCCGCGACCTTGCCGATCGGTCTCCCGAAAATCCAGCCGCCCCGGGGATTCCTGACAGCGACTGAATCAGGAATGTTGGCGTGGACCGGAATCGTGACGATGCACCAAGCTACTGTGAGCACCAAATTCTTCGCTCATTCTGCAATATGTGCGCCTTGGAATCTGAACCGGCGGCTTCGTTCCGCTGGGGCGGGATGAAATTGCCGACGTGAATAAGCGTCTTCGGTTGTTTCTGCCGAACTCGTGTCGAACGCTCAGAAACTCCATTTTTCCGTCTTCTATCTCTATGGACACTCGCGAACCGGCTCAATTATCACCCGGTCGTTCGTCGGCATCACCATGCGGGGACGGTCAATTCGAATGACCATCCGGTGAATTGTCGTTGAACGCCGGAGGTGCGGCTGTGAGGTCCATCTCAGTTGACACCGTATCGAAGCGGAAACGAGATCGGCACATTGTGCTGGTGCCGTTTCTCATCGCGACGAAACTGAAAAGTGATTGCGGAAGAGACAGAGCGACGACCGAAACCAACTGCATTCCATGCCTCCTTCGACAGTTTGTTGTGGGCTGACCTGGAGTGCCCTGTGGGTTATTTCGGTTTTACTGGATTTGAGGCCATGATGGATCCGAAACTATCGGATACGAAGTGGCACCAGCATCCGGTGCGTTGTTCGTCATGGAGGATTGAATGACCAGCAAGCTCAGTGAAGATATCGCACATGTCTGGATTGCTTTCAAAAAAGACATGCGGGATCAATCGCTGCGGAATCAATTGATGGAGCGGTACCTACCGCTCGTCAAATACAACGCAGAGCGCGTGTGGGCCAAGTTGCCCGAGGGCGTTGACTTGAATGATCTCATGTCCGCAGGGGTCTTTGGACTCATGGACGCGATCGAAGCGTACGACATGGAGCGTGGTGTCAAATTCGAAACCTACTGCGTGCCGCGAATTCGTGGCGCCATGCTGGACGAATTGCGCACGTTGGATTGGGTTCCACGTCTGGTACGAAGTAAGGCCAGCAAACTGGAAGCCGCTCGGAAGTCGGTCATTGCTTCGGTAGGGCGTCCCCCCAAAGATGTCGAGGTGGCGGCGGAGATGGGCCTGCCCATCCAGGAATTTGAGAAGCTGAAAACCGAAGCCAGTGCGGTCAATCTGGTGAGTCTCAACAAAAAGTGGTACGAGACAGACAGCTACAAGGACGTCCGCGAAGTCGATGTTCTTGAAGATGCCAAGGGTGAAGATCCGACGAATGGCATCCAGAAGCTGGATGTGATGAAACTGGTCACTCGCGGACTGAATCGGAACGAGCGACTGATCATCATTTTGTACTACTACGAAGAACTAACGATGAAGGAAATTGGCACAACACTGGGACTCTCAGAGTCACGTGTGAGCCAGATGCACAGCGGCATCGTTGCCCGCTTGAAGGAACAGTTGGGCGGTCGCCGACCGGAGTTCAACGAATAGCGTGCCGCCAGCCGCCGACACTTCCCATTACGCCCGGCAACCAGCCGGGCTTTTTTTTTCGGACTTCGGCACTTGACCGGTTCCGGGGAACCGCTCCGCGTCCGGGCATGCATTAGATTTTTCGGCCGGACTGCGACCACAAAGCTGCCGGACCCGCCCAGAGAAAACGCCGGCAACCTCAGACGACACATGTTGGCTGTGTTGGAGTCATTCCGCCGAATGGCTACAGCGTATTCCGCTGATTCGTGGCGGCGTCGGGAGTGCCTGAGCCCAACATCCATTGGCCCCCGCAAGCCCGAACCCGCCACGACATCTCGAAAACTGCTCCCACGACCTTTCATGGCTCTGTGGCTGCCTGTGCCGCTGATTGAGATCAGCGCTTTGGTCAAAATTCAGCAGGCGTTTTTCGTCATTCGCCCATACCAGAGGCAGCGGACCGGCTGTTGAGCCACAAGCGATTGCCGGCTCTCGTCAATTCGGAGCGGCCCCGAAATTCTTCCGACTGACGCTCCCACCATTTCGGTGACCTGGCTCTGGTGATTCTGGCTTTGACATGATCCTGACTGGACACCCCCACAGAAACCGCTGCCGCAACGGCGAACTGAAACCTTGCCTGAGGGTAAACCGGTACTCCGGCACTTCGCAGGCTCCATTGGTCGATTCGCACTGAACACCATTCGTTCAGGGGAGACGGTTCTTCGATATACGACAACACGGACGGCGGCAGTTCCTCGACGGCATCGGCATGGATTTGCAGGTGCAGGACCTCGGGGCGAGGAGAATACAGTTGCCAGCCCGTCCAGTTGTCCGTGACTCCGAATAATGCCAGCGCGGGCCAAATGAAACACAATACAGTTGCCGCCGTGACCGACCACCGCGCGGCTGGCCGGGGACCGAGGCGATTTGAGTAGAGAAGCAGGATCAACGCTGCCAGGTACCCGTTCCAGATCACCACGGTTGCATACTGATTGAGTCCCGTTGGTCCGAGGGCTGCCATGAGCGTGACATGCATGACGACGGCAGCAACCATGGCCATCCGCTGCACCCGGGGCAGCAACAACAGAACTCCGGTGGAAAATTCAGCGGTCGCGGCGATGACGCACAGCCATGACACGGTTTGCGGATCCGCTGCGGCAGCTTTGAGTCCGGCCATTTCCAGCAGGGTCACCAAAATTTGTCGACTAATTCCTGCATCAATTTCCGGTCCGAAACGGGACGCCGCTGCAAAGATGTAGATACATGCCAACAGACGCTGCAGCACCACCAGCAAAGACTCCGGCGACAGCGTCACTCGAAACGTCATTGTCAACAGGAACAACCAATGCCACGGCTGAAGACAATGTTGGTGACAGAGGACCACCAGACTGCCGAGCATCACGGTTGCCGCCGAGACGAAGCGGCCTGGACGATCACGTTGTCGCCAGTGCGAGACTGCCGCAGCCAGCAAAGAAATCATGAATGCCGCCGAGGCTGCCCGGACGACGCTTACGGGAACATTCAGAAGCAGCCCCACAAGCGGCACACGTGGAAAATCGGTGGCACAGAACCACAGTCGCCAGGTGGAGGCCATCAGCACGAACTCCACGGCAATGGCCAGCCGGAGTATCAGATCGATACGGTGCACTATAATTCCCAGCCGGTCTTGGACATCGTTGACGCCTTTTGAGTCATCAGGAGCTGATCGCTCAGGACATCGCGACGAACAATTCCCGCAATGCGTCCCTCAGCCTGCACGATGCCGAAGTGTGCATGTTGCAGAAACAATTCCGATAGCGCCGCCAACGGCTGAAGTTTTTCGCTGAACCGGGGCAGAGGTTCACTGATTGCTGCGGGGGACTGCCTGGATAACAGCAAGGTCGCGACCCGGACGGTGCTGGTCAGTTCCTCTGGTTTCCCGTTCGGGTGCAGAAAAATCCACGGATCGCCCCCGATCGATGCAGCGGCAAGGACGGTGTCTCGATTGGCCGACTCGGAAACCCTCGATACCAGATCGGGAGATTCCATGAACCCAGTCAGTGCCTGGCCTGCTGAGTTCATCAAATTGTCCGCCATCCGCCCCTGCACCTGAGTTAGAATTCCGTCCCGTTTTCCGCTGGCGATCAGGCCAAACATACGAGTTCGGCCAAACATCGTGTCGACGGACTGTTTTTCCTGCCCGGTGATTCTGCAGATTGCAGTGGCAACAACTGTGAGTGGTAAACTCAGTGGCAGGAATAAATAGTAGAAAAAGTGGAATGTCAGACTGCGGCTGCGAAGCAGCGACATCGGCGAACGATAGTACAGGCTCTTGGGAATCAACTCACCGAATACGAAGACAACCGGTGCCAGCATCAGAGTGGCTGTGATTCCGGCACGACCTGAGGGGCCGGAAAGGCCGCTGGCCTCGGCAACGAAGAGTCCAATGGCCAGCGTGGTAACATAATTGGCCACGTTGTTTCCAACGAGCGTGGTGGCCACGAATCGTTCGGGCCTGTGGACGAAGTCGATTAGCCGACGTGCCACCGGGTCGCCCTGCTGCTTTTGCAGAGTCAGCTGCAGCCGGCTGACGCGGTAGAACCCGGTTTCCGAGCCACTGAAGAACGCCGACAGCTGCATTCCGGCCAGGAACAAGGCGAACGACGCTGACAGAATCAAGGCCGTGATGATCATTCGGTCAGCTCCCGCACGGGCCCATACAGGTCATCGGGTTCGGCGAGCACCCGTACGAGGCCTCGATCCGTGACGTCGATCGCCGTCAGGATCCAGCCGTGCCATTGAACCCCGTCGCCTCGCTCCGGAATTCGCTGCAACCGGTCCTGGAAGAGACCAGCGAGCGTGTACAGCGTCTCGTCGTGATCGGTCAGCGTCACCCGCAGTCGTCGTGCCAGATATCTCAGCGTCAGCAGTCCCTCAGCGTGGAATCGGTTTGTGTCGATCTCGATCAGCGGCTCGCGGCGCAGAATACGTTTGGTGCGGCTGGGCGATTCGCTCAGGACCCCGGCGATGAGGTCCTCGTAGGGCAGGATTCCCACCATTTCTCCGTGTTCGTGGACGACGACCGCGACCGCTCGGTATCGCCCTTCCAGCTGCGTCAATACCTGAGCCAGACTGGCGCACCAGGGAACAAACACAACCGGCTCGGCGAGCTCCTCAAAGGTTTGATCCGTCACGGTGTGGAGGTGGTCGAGCGGCAGGACACCATGGATCTGATGGCTGTCACGGTTTTGAACGAGCAGGTAGTCCACGTTGCGAATGTTTGGGAGGTGCGTCGAACATAAACGCCCCTCTGGTGGAACAGTCAGGCAGTGGCGTCGGGGTCGCATGACCTCTTCAGCCTGCAACTCATTCAAATCGAGCAGATTGTGCAGAACATGTTGCTCCGCCTGGAGCATGTCACGCCCGAGTGCGGCCGAAGTGTCCAACGCACGTTCCAGGTCGGCCGGGTTCAATTGCGATTCCTGTTTAACGTGCGGCCAGAATGTGCGCCGAAGGATGCGCGCCAGGTGGCTGAGCAGAGGAATCAACGGATCGAGTACCAGCAGTACAGCCGCCAGTGGCCAGGCGGAAACCTGTGCCAGTTTTTGTCCGCGGACCACAGCGAGACTCTTGGGAATGACCTCGCCGAAAACCAGCATGGTGAGAAGATTGAGCAATCCGGCGGCCGCGGCAATCTTCGGATAGCCGGCGTGAGTCAGCCGACCGACAAGCGCAATTCCTACCGCAAAGTAGCTCAGATTGATCAGAAGATTCCAAAACAGGACTCCGGTGAGCAGGCGGTCAGGATTGCTCATCAGGGCGGCCACAATCCTTTGGCGGCCGCTCCCAGTCGAGAATCGACTGATCTGATCGCGCGACAGAAAGAAAAAGGCTGTCTCGCTCGATGAGAAAAACGCGGAGAACAGAATCAGAACACTCATACCACCGGCCCATGGAAGCCAGATCGAGGCTGATTCAAATAAATGACTCATCAGTGCCTGATACAGGAGAGAGAATGCAGCGGCAGGGAAACGGTTGAACTTCAGGTCGGTCTCAGATATCTCCGCCGGCAGTAGAATAACCAATCGCCTTCTCGATTTCCCTGATGGTTCAAAATCGTTCCTGCACCGGCAATTCGTCATGAAAACAATGTTCGTTTCCGGAACAGATACTGAGGTTGGTAAGACCTGGATCTCCTGTCAAATTCTGCGGAAGCTGCGTAAAACCGGTCATCGTGTGGGAGCGTGGAAACCGGTCTGCAGCGGCGCCGTCGAAAGGGGCGGGAGGCTCATCTGGGAAGATGTCGAGCAACTGGCTGCAGCGATTGGTGGTGATCCCCGTGATCCAACGCTGATTGATCGAGTCTGTTCCCAGCGTTTTACAGTTCCGATGGCTCCGAACGTTGCTGCTCGCCTGGAAGGACGAGAGGTCTCCGACGAAATGCTGATGAGTGGGCTGGATGTCTGGCGCGATCACGCCGACCTGTTGCTGATCGAAGGCGCGGGCGGTCTCATGAGCCCCGCGTCGGACGGCATGCTTGTAGCCGAGCTTGTTTCAAGACTCGGTTCTCCGCTGCTGCTGGTGGCCGCGAATCGATTAGGGACGATTCATCAAACCCTGGCGACCCTGGAAGCAGCTCAGTCGAGGGGGCTCATCGTGGCGGCTGTTGTGCTGAATGAGGTCGCGGATGATGTTGAGCCAATCCTGTCGCAGGCGAACGAGTCGGAGCTGCGACGCCTGATTCCCCCCACTCCGTTATTTGTCACGGCCAGAGACAGTGAATTTCCCTGTGACTCACCTGAGGCCGAATGTGCGGCCTGGTTTCAGGACCAGTGACCCATGACGCGGGCGACGCGCCGGACAGGCATTCCGTTCGCTGGCTGCCACCGGAGTGCTGCAATCAGTTTTCCGACACTGGCTCACGTCCGATCAAGCGGTGGATGATTGTTCGATGGGACGTTGAATTCTGCTGGTGCCGTCACCCAAAGCGTTTGAGCAACGGCTGGATCACGGCCTCCGGAACAAAGTCGGCAAGGCGGGCTTCCAGTTCAGCGGCGGATCCCATTTTGGCGACCTGCTTAATCAGCGAGCTCGAAATATGATTGAAGCCCTCGCTCGACATCAGAAACACCGACTCAATCTCGTCATCCAGGACACGGTTTGCCAGTGACATCGTGAATTCTGCATCAATGTCCATCAGTGAGCGGACACCCCGTAACAGGACTCGGCTGTGACAGCTGCGAACGAACTCCACAGCGAGTCCTTCGAATGTCTGGACGTCGACGTTACGAATATGGCCAAGCGCTTTCTCACACATCGCCACTCGTTCATCCGGACCAAACAATGCCGCCTTATCCGGGTTGATCCCGATCCCAACCGTCAGCCGCTCATAGATACGGGCTCCGCGTTCAATAATGTCCTGATGACCCAGGGTCAGTGGGTCAAAGCTGCCAACGTAGACAGCGTGAGATGATCGCGACGTGTCAGCCATAAAGCGGGCTCCGTGAGTCGAAGCGGTCGAGGTGAACGGCCACGTGCCCGCATGAATCAGGCGGACATTCTGAGCAGACGGCAGCCTGTGGCAACTCACTTACCCGCTGGTCTGTAAAATTGGCAGCGAGTGCCTCGGCCGTGAACAAAAATGATGGCCGGTCGTTCGGATTTAAACTCATGTAGAGAAACAAGTTACGGACTCACGTGTGGTTTTTCAGCGGGTGCCGGTCCGGAGGTTCGGCATGAGTTGTGCATTGTTCTCCGCATGAGATTGCTTTTCTTCGGGATTGTCGTCTCAACGATTGTCGGAATCGCGACCGGAAGGGTGCCAGGGACGACCGGGAATCATCTGAAGATCGTCGTCTTCAAGCAGACTTCAGGAGCCGAACAAATGCCTGTATTTCGTTGGGGACACGCATGGGATGCGTTCCAGGACCTGGAACGTGAAGTCGACCAATTGCTGCAGGGGGTGAACCTTTCTTTGCATGGGGTCCGTTCGGCGCGTCGTTTTCCGTTGATGAATTTGATCGAAAAGCCGGATCACTTTCTACTCACCGCCGAAATCCCGGGGGTGGACATTAGCGATCTGGAAGTCACGGCTGCTGACGGGAGACTGACGATCAAGGGCGTCCGTCGATCACCCGAAGAGGCCCGCGACGACACGTTTCGCCGACAGGAACGGTTTCAGGGCAACTGGCAGCGTACGATTCAGCTGCCGGATCGTGTCGAAGAAGACGGATTCAAGGCGGAGTATTCCGCCGGAGTTCTCCGGATCATGCTGGCGAAGGCTGCATCCAGTGTGGCCCGCGATATCCCGGTGACGGAAGGGCCGGAATAATGTTCATTGACTGCAGGGAAACCATCGAACGGAAGACAGCAGGGGTGATGCGATGAGTGACGCCAATGAAGTCAGTATTCGGCTGTCGGCCGATGAACCAGCCGCCACGGAGCCGAATTCGTTGACCGACGCTGCGGATGGTCAACGTCTGCTGTTCAATCCGCCCATTGATATCTACGAGACGACCGACGGACTTGTGCTGTACGCAGACCTTCCGGGTGTGACCAGCGAAGGACTTGATTTGCAGGTGCAGGATAACAGGTTGACGCTCTTCGGACGCATCCAGCAGCAAGACAGCGACGACGGCCCCGTGATTCACGAGGAATACAAAGTCGGCGATTTCCTGCGTTCGTTCATTCTGAGTGACGAAGTGGACCACAATCGTATTTCCGCCAGACTGAACAACGGGGTTCTGCGTGTTGAACTGCCGCGAGCCAGTCGATCGCAGCCTCGACGGATTGCCGTGACCACCGACTGATCAGCGCAGGCCCAGCTGCTTCATCTTTTGCTGCAGACTCTGCCGATGGATTCCCAGTCGACGGGCCGCGGCGCTGACGTTGCCAGCCTCCAGATCGACCGCTCGGATAATCATCACGCGTTCGAAATCTTCAAGCAGCTGGCTGCGCGCTTCCGTGAGTGGCAGGTCCAGGTACTGATCAAATTCCATGCTCAGATCCGCCCGCCGGGCTGGAACGAGGCCGAGTTCCGCCGGGCCGATGAGGGCTCCTTCGGTCATGGCCGCAGCCGATCGCATCATCTGTTCGAGTTCTCTAACGTTGCCGGGCCAGTTGTGATTCATCAGTGCAGTGACGGCGGCCTTCGAGAACTTCAAGGGTTCCGGAGCGTCGCCGCAAATTCTTTCAGAGCTGGCCTCCTGCAGAAACTCGTTTGCCAGCAGCAGGATATCTTCCTGCCGATTCCTGAGTGCCGGTGCATGCAGCTCAATTCCTTTCAGCCTAAAGTAAAGATCCTGTCGAAAGGTCCCGTGACTGATGGCCTCTTCCAGGTTCTGATGAGTGGCACTGATGACCCGCACATCAACCGCGATGCCTTCTTCGGAACCGACTGGCTGTACGACTCCCTCCTGCAGCACGCGAAGCAATCGAGTCTGGACGGCTGCCGGCATGTCGCCGATCTCGGCGAGAAACAGTGTCCCCCCGTCGGCCTGACGAAACACACC
>JBDOMX010000136.1:3278-17561 GCA_039831615.1 Planctomycetaceae bacterium | reverse complement strand
TGTTGAGTGTGACACTGATGCTGTTGCAGGCCACCTGGACACCCGCCAGCCGCAGCTCGACGTTTTCCCAGACGGGGCAGTAGGCAAGCAATCGGATCAGATCGCGCTGGACGAAACGCCGGAGGTCTCGTTCAGCATGATGGAGTACGTCCTGCCATGCTCGGCGCTGACTGAATCGTCGGAACGAGGGGGCCTGTCGTTCCAGTCGACGCAGTCTGGCAAACGCTTTGGGGAGCGTCCCCGAATGGAATCCGGGCCTCACCAGCCGCGGAATCGTTTCACCGTGGCTGCCGACCACGATCGGCTGCAGCCGCGTCACACGATTGGTTGCATACAGCCGCCAGTTCTCCTTCAGTTCCCAGACGAGAAACCCAAACACGCCTGGAAACAGGAGCCACGTGGTGGTCACGATAGAATTGGCGAGCACGGGGCCGAGGATATTTGCCAGCAGGCCGCCCCCATTTTCGAGCACAAACGGTGTCAACGGCAGGATGATCTTGTGAGCGACAGTGACCACCGGGAAGTGTTTGATCGGATTGATCTGCGGCTCAATCAACAGATTCACGTAAATGCGAATCAGGAATACCAGGAAGGACCACACAACTCCCACGACCGCCTTCACAATGATCGATAACCACGATTCCTCGCTGTGGAATCGCAGCCACTCATCGACAGCATAGATGAGTCGTTCGACGCCGGACATCGCCCATTTGAAGAAGTCCAGAATCCAGTCAAGAGCTGCCATCACGACTCGTGCGCGGAGGTTGTGCCAGGCGTTCCCCAGCCATTCTGCAACGAGCTCTTCCGTATCGCGGCCGAGCCGGGAATTCAAAGCCAGGCTGAGCAGGAACGTCAACGCAACAATCCACCCAATATCCCACAAAGGTCGCGGCGACGATGTCTCAGATGTACTTTGCAGGGCCGCCGGAATGACATAGCCGATCGCCAGGGCGAGGGCCCCCGGATTCACAACATAACGCCGCAGGCCGGTCACGAATCTGCTGCGCAACAGCCACTGCACCACCGGAAACTTAAGCATCCGTATCGGGAGTTTCCACAGCAGCAATTGCATCGTGCGCAAGGTTGAGCTCAACAATGTCGCCACCGTCTGGCGGAATGTCGGCAGGTGAACCAGCGCCATCAGGACCAGGCCGATCGCCAGAATTAACGAAATCCGCGTCGGTAATTCGAGCAGGTGCTCCCGCTGAGTGTCCTGAATCTGAAATTGAGAGCTGATATCGATGTGGCCGACATCATCATGCAAGGCGTGGGCAGTGACCTGGTCGTCCGTGGCTCCCGGTGTCGGACCAGCTGGATCGATTAGGTCGGTCGCCGCTGGATCGGTTGATTCGGTCGCCGAGACTTCCACGTCGTCCGGAGTTGCGACTGTATCCTGATTGAGCGTCTCGGGTGCGGTGACATCCACGTCACCAGAAGATGCGGGCGACGCTGACTCAGCTTCCTCGACAGGCGGATTGAAAACCTTCTCAACAAGATGCGTCGCACCTTCGACGATGATCAGCGCGCCACCAAACGGAATGACGATGAACAATGTCATGAAGCGGCCGGCCCCGGTACCAAATGCCAGAGAACTGACCCGCTGCAGCCCGCGCAGGTAAAACTCGCCGCGACGGTAAACGCCGTCGACAGCCAGATCCAGTTCGTCGTCCGTACGGAGCAGATGGTCGCCGCGAAACAATTCGCGGGGGTCGGTGAGGTCGGACAGTTTCAGATCATTCCGGCTGATGGCATCCCGCAGGTATCCCATCGTGAGATAACCGCGGTAGGCGATGCAGTCCAAAGATTCTTCAATCAGCTTGTCAAAGGCCACTTTCTCCGGAACGCTGTCAGGTCGAAAACCGACTTCAAGCAGCGTTTGCCGGAGCGTTGGGCGAATCCGACGCCGCATCTGATCCTCGGCCAGTTCGGCAGCCTCATGCAGCAGTCCGGCCAGTTGCTCACGTTCTTTTCCCGACAGCCGCACATAGGCCAGTCGCTGGGCCGAGTTGGCGAGATGCTTGGCCATCATGACTTCGCAAATGTTCGTCAGCGGCCTTCTCAGCGGGCGTTTTCCCCACGACACAATCCACTTGACGAGATCCACCTGATAGGTCACCCGTTCATGATCCATGCAGACTTTTTGCAGGTCGTGCAACAGCTTCTTGTCGGCATTCCAAAAACCGTGTGTCGCGTTACGAAAAAGTTCCCGGAGTGACTCGTGCCAGGTCCCCACGTCAGTGGCATCAAAGGTGAGTGCCTGCTGCAATCGATTGACCAGGCTTTGAAGATCATCTTCTGCGGCCTGCAGCGCCTCATCGCGCTGCTGCTCCGTCGTCGCCGACTCAGCACCGTACATCGCCGCGAGACCGGCTGCCACGGTATTGCCTCGCTCAATCGCACGCTGCCGACGGCGCTGAAGACGTTGGTATCTTCGCTCAGAGGGCCTCACCTGGCCGCCTTCAAACCAGTCCTGCCGTACGCTCGACAATTGAACCTCATCCAACATCACCTGAGGCGTTGTATCAGGTTCCGGGGCACTGCTCAGACGCGTGGCAACGTACAGCAGATCCGCGTCAATGCGTATGTCGGGTATGAACTCCTCCGGGTTTCGCGACGCCAGTGAGGGAAACCAAATTGCGATCAGGTCTGGTGCGAATCTGCTGAATTCCCACCAAATCGCCACGAATTCGGTGAAAGCTTCCATCCGGGACTCCGGATGGATCAGTCGATGTTCGCTGGCAAGGACCGCATGGGCTTCGTCGAATTCGACCTGTCCAAGACTGTCGATATGAGCCTCAATGTGGGCGCGAGTGAGTTGCTCAGCATTGATTCTCGAGCGCACGGCGCGGTCGATGGCTCCGTGAAACAGTCGCCGCCAGACCAGAACCATCTGGTCCTGAGTCGAACGTCCGGCGACTTCGTGTTCTTCCGGCGCCGCAATGAGCAGAACGGGATCCGGCAACCCTTCGAAAGACTCCAGTCCCAGCTCGTCAGGATGTGTCAGCCGCCGAACATCTGCCGCCCGGACAATCTGAACCTCGGTATGCGGAATCCGCGAGGACAACCGGGCAAAATTGTTCAATTCACGAACCAGCCGCCGAATCACCCGCGACTCAACCAAAAATGTGCCTGCGTCAGCCTGCCGGACAGCCTGCCGCAGCTGGGACGTTGCATCGTCATCAAGATGTGCGAGATCCGGTCTGGCCACGTCAATCCTCGTTCAATCCTTTCGCGGGACGATATCCGACTCCGGATGGCACCGTCCAGCTGTCCTGTGAGGAATGCCGCAATCGTCCGACAGGAGAGCTGGATAATGACACCGATATCGCCTGTTCAGCATTTGACAAACGCGAGCAACCGAGGGTAAAACAGGGAAGCTGCGTGAGATGCTCTGATCGCAGTGGACGTATAACCAGTTCAATCAGTCAGCTGTTGATCGAAGTTTTCCGGGCGGAGGCCCCACACTTCTGTGTCACAGACAAATAGAGGTCCGCATGAGGTTCTTCACAACGGTTGTGTTTGCTGTATTGTGCGGGAGCTCCGGAGTGGTAGCAAACGCGTCGGTTGGATGGTGCTTCCCGCTTCCCTGGGGCGCTGGCTACGCACCTGCGCCCACCTACGGGGCGTATTACGGCGGTTATGCTCCGGACTATGGCGTTTCCTGGTCGGCCGGATATGCAGGGTGTGCTCCGTCCTGCTGTCCCTCGGCATGTGCCACAGACTGTGTGTCAGGATGTGGTTCCGGCTGCGGCGCCGCATGCAGCCAGACCATCTCATCAGACAGAGTGCCAGGTCCGGTGGACGATCCTGGGTTCCGGGAAGGGGACGATCGAAAGCCTCGCGAAGAACCCGATTCGGAACAAGATTGGCGCAAGTATGATCGCAGAGACGGCGACAAAGCCCGGGAGACTGATGAGCAGCCGCCGGAACCCGCCAGACGCCCCCGACCAAAATTCCTCGATGAACAGCAGGACGACGGAGATGCAGGGTTCCGCAGCCGCGGCGGGACACTTGAATCACGTGATGATGATGAAAACGACTTTCGCAGTCGTGGGTTTGGTGACGAGATCAAACCGGAAGCACGCGATGGAGCTGATGATTTTGGCGGTAGCACGGAGGACAACGCCCCGCCATTCGACTTCGGAACCCGGAAGCCCGTGCAGGATCCACCTGTTGACGAATTTAACAATTCCGGCGTCGGCGACGAAGTCGTCCCTCCGCCAGGTGCGGACGATGAAACACGTTTGTTCCGGGGGGTTCTTTCGGAATCTCAGGCACGCACAGGGCAAACTGACTCAACATCTCGCGTGAAACGACTGGCCCAGACAATTCGTCGCCAGTCTCAGGTCCGCTCGGCGCGCTGGTCGGCACGCGACAGCAAGCAGCGTCGCCCCTTGAAATGGATCGCCGCTCCCGTAAGTGACGGTCGAATCCGACTGTAAAATCGCACAGCATCCCGGCAACACCCTGCAGAAGCCCGGCTTTTTCTGAAAGCCGGGCTTCAACGTTTTCGACGGTCGTTGCCAACTGGGCAGACTGAGCCTGATCTGCCTGTCGCAACAGCTTCCAGTAATACTCAGGATGACCGGGGTCGACTTCGCTCAAACGAAATCACCTCCGGCAGGCAGTTGTTGCCAGGTCAGTTTCTCTGGCTATCGTGGACCGATACTGAATTGTGTCCGGGCGTCGGAGCATCCCGCTGCTGGAATCTGTGAGGTTTCGTATGAACCGCGTTTGCCGATTCGCCGCGTGGCTGTTCTTCCTGATGGCCCTCCCGCAGCTCACATCCGCGCAGTCGGTGGTCAACAACAAATACGGCCAGCCGGACAAGTTTCGACAGCTGAACGAAGTCCTGCCCACGCCGGGCTCCATGCGCACCGCATCCGGTGCGCCAGGGCATGCTTACTGGCAGCAGAAAGTCGACTATGACATCGACGTGGCGCTCGATGATCAGCATCAGCGAATCTCCGGCCACGAAACAATCACCTACCATAACAACGCCCCGGACGCGTTGAAGTATCTGTGGCTGCAGCTGGACGCTAATCGCTTTCACCCTCGATCAAATGGCAACCGACACCAGGCCGGAGCCATCGAAGAGAAGACTCCTTTCGATCGATTTGGAGCCACGCTCTATGCGCAGCGATTCAAAGGCGGCTGCCGTATCCAGAAGGTCGTCGACGCACTCAGCGGTCGAAAACTTCGCTATACAATCGTCGGGACTCACATGCGTGTCGACATGCCGCAGGTCCTGCAGCCCGCGGATCAATTCCGCTTCACGATTTCGTGGAAGTACAACATTCCGGATGCCGGGATTGTTCGAGCGCGCGGCGGCTTCGAATTCTTCACGGACGACGGCAACTACATCTACGAAATTGCGCAGTGGTTCCCGCGTCTTTGTGTCTATTCCGATTCCACCGGCTGGCAACATAAAGAGTTTCTGGGCCGCGGCGAGTTCGCTCTTGAATTTGGCGACTACGTCGTCCGGATCACGGTCCCCGATGATCACATCGTCGGGGCCACTGGCGAACTGCTGAATCCGGATGAGGTCCTGACAAAGGTCCAGCGTGAACGACTGGCCGCAGCGAGGACAGCCGATGGTCCCCTGTTCGTTGTCACGCCGCAGGAAGCCAAAGCCAACGAAACCGAAGCTGGCAGCGGGTCAAAAACATGGATCTATTCCGCCAGAAATGTCCGTGACTTTGCCTTCGCCAGCTCGCGAAAATTCATCTGGGATGCCTGGGGACACGATGTGGGCGGCAACAGCGTCATGGCGATGTCGCTGTATCCGCATGAAGGTGAACCTCTGTGGAGCAAATACTCCACACATGCCATTGTCCACACTCTGGACGTCTACTCAAAGTATTCCTTTCCGTATCCATATCCGGTCGCTTACTCCGTCAACGGCCCGGTGTACGGAATGGAATATCCGATGATCTGTTTTAACGGCCCCCGCCCGGAGAAAGACGGAACGTATTCAGCACGCACAAAATACGGCCTGATTTCTGTCATCATCCACGAAGTCGGTCACAACTACTTCCCGATGATCGTTAACTCCGACGAACGTCAGTGGTCCTGGATGGATGAAGGCATCAACACGTTCCTGCAATATCTGTCTGAGGTCGAATGGGAAGAAAAGTACCCCAGCAAACGCGGCGAGCCGAAGGACATCGTCAAATATATGACCAGTCAGAATCAGGTCCCCATCATGACGAATTCTGAATCGATCCTTCAGTTTGGAAACAACGCTTACGGCAAACCGGCGACGGCTCTCAACATCCTGCGCGAAAGTGTACTGGGACGCGAACTGTTCGATTTTGCGTTTAAGGAATACTGCCGGCGGTGGATGTTCAAACGTCCGAACCCCGCGGACCTGTTTCGCACAATGGAGGATGCGTCCGGCGTTGATCTCGACTGGTTCTGGCGAGGCTGGTTCTACACCACAGATCATGTCGACATCGCTGTCACCAACGTGCGCCGCTTTAATATCGACACCGGCAATCCCCGGAAGAACAGTCGCCGCAGGAAAGGGGAACGCAATGAGGAGCCTCAAACGCTCGCTGGCCAGCGCAACGCAGATCTGCCGAAACGCATCGAAGCGTACCCCGACCTTGCGGATTTCTATAACACATTTGACGCACTGGGATTCACGAAGGAAGAGCAGAAGAAGTACACAACAATGGTGACCGAACTGGAGCCCCGCGACAGGAAACTGCTCAGGAATACCAGCAATTTCTATCTGGTCGATCTGGCCAACCACGGCGGACTGGTGATGCCGGTTGTCCTGCGTCTCACCTACGCTGACGAAACCACAGACGAGCTTCGGCTGCCTGCGGAGATCTGGGTCAGGAACTCAAAAAAGGTCGCGCGGCTGGTGGTGAGTCAGAAGGAAATTGTGTCCGTGGAACTGGATCCCCACCTGGAATCCGCCGATACGAACCGCGGCAACAACGCGTACCCGCCGGAAATCAGCAAAAGCCGGTTCAAATTGTACCGCGAAAAGAAGCCAAAGAACGAGATGCAGAAATCGAGACCTGAAAAAGAAAAGGACGAGGCGAAGCACGACCCATCCGAAATCGACACCTCGGAAAAAGTCGGAGACCATCCATGAAGACGCATTTGACAGTTCTTCTGCTGACTGCGCTCGGGGGCGCGACGGCTGCCGCACATTCGGCACACACCCAGATGACGGAGGTGGAGTGGAATTCGGTGTCCGGATGTTTCGAAGTCGCGATGAAGCTGGACGCCGCGGCTTTGGAGGACAGTGTCTCCATGCAGACCGGAAAACGCTTTCGACTGGAGTCTTCAAAACACGTCGACAACGTGCTGGCCGAACTGATGCCCGGGCGTTTCCGAATCGATGCCGGGAACGAGTCACAACCCGGTACCGTCCGCTGGGCAGGCCATGAACTGCAGCTCCACACCGTGTGGCTGTACTTCGAATACGTGCCAGCTTGCGTCCGTCCGACGGAATCGACAGAAACTGACACTTCGATCCGGTCGACTCAAGTCATCGACGTCCGCAAAATAACGGTGCAGAATCGTTGGCTCATGGACGTCCGTCAGGATGCCGTCCACTTCATTCAGTTCCGTCACGGACAAGCGGTCCGGCAGGGCCACTGCAGCTCAGTCGAATCCTGTACCGACTTCGCCGAACGTGAACGTGAGTCCGCAACGTGGGGCACACCTCAACGATAGCCGGGTTCGTCAGAATCCGTTGAGGCACTCGACGGATTCCGGACTCTGAGTCGTCTTCGGTTAACGACCTCGCAGCGCCCCATTGAAGCGGCAGGATCGACTCACACCATCATGTCAGCGTCATCTCACATGCTTCCGAGCCGTCGCAGGACACTCTGGTATTCATCCCAGTAGGAGTCATCCGGAGGTTCTGTGGACGTTTTAGTGACGACGGTGATTCGAGGAAAATCACGTTTGATCCGTCGGCGAGCGAAATAGCCGACTCCGGTCTTCCCCAGGTGAAGCCACTCCAGCCGTTCAAATCGCCTGACCACCTGCAGTCCGTCCTCTGTGATTGGCGTCCCCCTGAGGTCCAGAGCGCGGATTGATTCAAACGCCGACAGACGCATCAGTCCTGCCGACGAGATGGTCGCATTCCTGACAGCCAGTGTGCGAACCTCAGGGCCAACCAGGAGCACCGAATCGATCCAGCTGAGCGATCCATCCGTGATATTTGGCCCGGAAATCTCCACCGCAATGAGCTCGCGGACGACCTCGGCAAAGTCGCGCCCGAATTCGTCAATGTAGTCATCGAGTGCGCCGAGTCGGCACGTGCCCCCGACAAGCTTGACTTCATTCAGCACTCGCTCGCGAGCCGCGTACCGTTCGATCCGATTCCCAAGCCACTCACGACGCGAATCCTGAAACCTGGCATGATCAAGAGCGCGTGTGTAAGCGAAATGGAGCGCTTTGAATTCCACGGGATCGCCGCCGGCATCCGGATGCAGCCGCGCGGCTTTGGCGTGGTAGGCCTTTTTCACGTCTCGAATACTGTAAGGGGGCAGTAATCCGAGTGCCCGTATGTAATTCGGTCGCCTTGGCTTTCTCCTCTGAACTGGCAAATCTCAGGTTTCCGGTTAGCTGGTGAATGAACGCGATCGAGGTTGAATCTGTGATGCGCTATCACTCCGGGTCTGATCGCAGGAGGAGCAACATTCACAGTCCCGGGGAGTATCAGGGCTCACGCGGTACAAAGCAAGGAATCCCACGGTCAGAATCACGCAGCGGATCGCCCGCACGTCGGAGACGTTCTTCAACAACCACCAGCTCGGTTTCCTGGCAGCCGAATTGACGCGCCATTCAATATCGAACCTGAGGCAGAAGCCGGATTCAACATCGTGGTGACGAACGCAGTCGTGTCCCACTCCTTCAGATGGAAAGCTTGATTCAGCCCGGACGATCTATATTCAACAGCCCGGATTCGATGGGCGCGTTGGCAGGCGTTCGACGGCCCCACTCGTGGGCACCTGCGATTCACGGTTCCTGCCTTGACTCACCAGCGGAATCCATAGCCCTGCGTTGGGCTTTTCGCGCTGCGTTGAGGCGCTTCACGTAGACGCGTTTTCTGGCACGAGTCTCCGGATGGTCAATGTATGCTGCAAATTCCGCGCGAACCAGATTCCGCTGCCCAGGGCTGGCATCCAGTCCGCGGACCCGGAGATAAAACCTGGGACTGAGGGGAAGGCGATAAAGCATCGAACCGATCCGCTGAAGCAAATTGTACTGCACGACCCTGTCGAGTATCTGCAACGGACTCGACGTACAGTTATTGGTTCCACAGACGCGATACAGATAGTACGGCTCCGTCATTCCTGCGCGGTGACTGCGACAGAGCGACTCCAACAACAGGGAACGCTTTTCCGTCTCGTTCAGCGGCAGTGGGGGTGATTCCGTGAGTGTCTGATTTTCCACAACAAGCCGCTCAAACACCATTTCCCTGGTGGACAGCATGCGATGAGCCGACAGCAGGTTACCGCGCAGTCCGTCCTTCATATTGAACTTCACGCCGGGTGGTCCCGTCACTTCCAGCGAGTAGACGAAGTCGTCAACGACCGCAACCGGATCCGAGAGCATCTCATCGAATAACGGATACAATCGAATGCCCGTACCGGTCTGAAACTGAAAACGGGACTGCACGTGGTTGAGAATCGGAATTTTCCGTTTCGGCAGCCCCTGCCTGTTTCGAACGACCTCCGATCCATCCGGAGTTCTTCGAATCCTGGCGGCCGAAAAATTGAAAGACTGCCCATAGACATCAGACACACCAGTCAGTGGTATGACGGCCGTCCGGAACGTACTCTCATGCAGAAAGTAATCGACCGTCAAATGATCAACATTGACCGCAGAAGAATCCTCTGAGAACTCTCGAATGAAAATCGATCGCCGTCGGGAAACATCGACCGGTTGACCGGAGTACCGTGACCACTCCGGCATTTTCGGTTCAGCGTGATCTGCGACGGAGTTGATTGAACGACTGCTCATTGCTGCATCTAACATCAAACAGTGGTGTTCGTCCATGGGAACTCTTCTCGACCGCCGCGACGCCTCACCAGCTGCAGACGGTATTTCGCACGTGAGGTTCGCCGTCGAATCCGGACAGATTCCTGCGGATCACCTCGTTTGGGCAGCGGTCGTTTCCGACAGGCTTCGCCGTCCGCGACGAGGTGCATCCGTTGTGCGGCTGCTGCCCTGGCACCGGCAGCTTTCGACACCATGGAAACGGCGGCTGTTTTTAATCGCCCTGTGCTTCATGTCAGCACTGGTCTCAGCAGAAGAACGGCAGCAGAGTCGTTCTCAACCGAGGATTGACTACCAGCAACAAATCGCTCCCATCCTCGCAACCCACTGTCTTGCATGCCACGGCAGGGAAAAACAGGAAAGTGGACTGCGACTGGATCGACGCGATCGCGCCCTTGCCGGGGGCGACAACGGACGCGCCATCCTGCCTGGTCAGGCCGCGAACAGCGAATTCATTCAGCGGATCACGGCAACTGACAACGCGGAACGAATGCCGCCCGCAGGACCTCCGTTGACATCCAGCCAAATCGAACTTTTGACACGATGGATTGACCAGGGCGCCGCCGGACTTCCGGAGGCATCAAATTCAGAAATCGAGCACTGGGCATTTCGCCCTATCCGTCCCAAAGTGATCCCGGTCGTCAGTGGTTCGGACTGGTGCATCAATCCCATTGATCATTATGTGCTGAGCCAGCTTGAAAACCGGGGACTGACTCCGTCGCCGGCGGCTGCTCCCGCGACACTCGTTCGCCGGTTGTCTCTGGATCTGCTCGGATTGCCCCCGGATTGGCAACGTGTTCAGGAATTCATCAACGACGTTCGACCAGATGCGTGGGAACGCCTGGTGGACGAATTCCTGGCGTCGCCTCACTACGGCGAACGCTGGGGCAGGCACTGGCTGGACCTGGCCCGCTATGCAGACAGTTCCGGATACGAAGCCGATACTCCCCGGGAAATCTGGCCGTACCGGGACTGGGTCATTGCCGCGTTGAATCGCGACATGCCATTTGATCAATTCGTCACGGAACAGATCGCGGGTGACCTGCTGCCCCATGCAACGGAAGCACAACATCTCGCCACCGGATTCCACTGCAATGCCATGCTGGATCCTGGCGTACGGTGGGAATCGATCATGGATCGAGTCAACACGACGGGCACCGTTTTTCTCGGGCTCACACTCGGCTGCGCACAATGTCATTCGCACAAAACGGATCCGGTCAGTCAGCGCGAGTACTATCAGCTGTATGCATTCTTCAATGAAGCTTCCGTGACGCCGTTCGCGCGAAGCATGGTCGACGGCGACAAATCGAAGCCTGATCACTCTCTCGTGATGAAAGCGTCTCCCCAACCAACCCGCATCCTCAAACGGGGAGACCCAGGCGACCCTGGCGATGTCGTCCAGCCTGACGTGCCGTCCGCATTCGACTGGTCCGAACTTCCCCCCGGCCACCGAACTCGAATCGATTTGGCAAAATGGCTGGTGTCGTCCAACAATCCACTCACGGCGAGAGTCACAGTGAATCGTGTCTGGCAGAGGTACTTTGGTCTGGGTCTGGTGGAAACGGAAAACGACTTCGGCTTGCAGACACCACCCGCGTCACATCCCGAACTGCTGGACTGGCTGGCAAACGATTTTCGATCCAATGCCTGGAATTTCAAACGACTGCATCGTCTCATTGTCACCTCGACGACGTATCAGCAGTCGTCACAGGGGCGTCCAAACCTGGCGGAGATCGACCCTCGCAACCGGTTACTGACGCGCCAGCGCCGGCTGAGACTGGAAGCTGAAATCATCCGCGACGTGGCGCTGAACAGCTGCGGCCTGTTAAGTCGAACGCTCGGCGGTCCGAGTGTCTTTCCGCCTCAGGCTGACGGTATGTTGGACAATCGTGCCACCCCGGCAACGTGGATCGTCAGTAAGGATAGCGATCGATATCGTCGCGGAATGTACACATGGATCTGGAGATTGACACCGCATCCGCACTCCACACTGTTCGACGGTCCTGACACCGTGAGCGCGTGCACTCGACGGGATCGCTCCAACGTCCCGGTCCAGGCACTGACGCTCCTGAATGATCCGACGTTTCTCGAATGCGCCCAACGCCTTGGTCGACTTTGTTCCGACATGAGCCACCGAGATAACGTCTCGACGATTAAATTCCTGTTCGCAACGTGTTTGTCGCGACCTCCTGACGAGCGAGAGCAACGGATTCTGTTGCAGCTGCTGAATGCACAGCGAATGGAACTGTCGGAAGATGATGCCCGCGAAGTGATCGGCCGCGATACGGACCAGCCCATCAATGAAGCAGCATGGGTCGTCGTTTGTCGCACAATCATGAACACTGATGAGTTCATCACGAGAGAATAGGCGTATGAACCCGGGCCACATGTTTGACGTCGCCTCAACGCGACGACAGCTCTTCTCAAATGGCGCCGTGAGCCTGGCGCCGGCGGCTCTCGCCTTATTGATTGATCGTGACGCATGCGCGACCGGCGATTTACAGGGTGCTGTGCTGACACACCATGTGCCACGGGCGAAATCAGTCATTTTTCTGCACATGATCGGCGGCCCCAGTCAAATTGATCTCTTCGACTCAAAGCCGGAGGTCAATCGTCGCGCCGGTGAACCTCTGCCGGATTCCCTGTTAAAACAGGTCAGTTTTGCGCAGATTCAGGAGAAGCGGCCGCAGCTGATGGGATCCCCGTGGAGATTCCAGCGGCACGGCGAGTCCGGGACCTCAGTCTCAGAGCTGATGCCTCACTTCGCTGCGATGGTTGATCGTGTGTCGCTCGTCCGAACCGTGCGGACTGACGACACCAACCACATGTTTGCCGAATTGATGCTCAACACCGGCTGGCGACGCTTCGGACGTCCGAGCATCGGGAGTTGGGTGGTCTATGGACTTGGCAGCGTTTCGCAGCAGCTCCCCGCGTTCATGGTGTTGCGGAGCGGTATGAGACCTCGATCAAAGTCATCCAATTACAGCAATGGATTCCTGCCGTCGGAATACCAGGGCACGCCCCTGCAAACTGTCGGCGATCCGATCCTCAATCTGGAAAACCCGCCGGGATTCACGCGGAGAAGACAGCGTCAAACGGTGGACGCTGTCAACTCGCTCAATCGACTTCGATTTGATCTGACAGGAGACGACGCGATTGTGGGAAGAATTGCCTCTTATGAAATGGCCTTTCGCATGCAATCAGCTGCCACCGAATGGCTGGACCTTTCCGGCGAGACTGCGGACACGCTTAAGCGATACGGGATCGACGACGCCGATCAACCTTCGTACGCACGTAACTGCCTACTGGCCAGACGACTTGTCGAACGAGGGGTTCGCTTTACCCAGCTCTTTCACGGCGACTGGGATCATCACACCAACATCAAAGACGGCCTGCCTGCCCAGTGCAGGGCCACCGACCGGGCGACAGCGGCGCTCATCACTGATCTCGCCCAGCGCGGACTGCTGGAAGACACGCTGGTGATCTGGGGCGGTGAACTTGGGCGCGGCCCGGTCGCACAGAAAAGTGACCAACCAACAGTCGCAGCCGGACGAGATCACCAGATCGAAGCGTTCACGATGTGGTTCGCCGGCGGTGGCATTCGCCCTGGCCAGACCATCGGCGAAACAAATGATCTGGGGTGCCTGCCGGTGACAGAACCGTGGCACATTTATGACGTCCAGGCAACACTGCTGCATTTGCTGGGCATCGACCACAAACGCCTCACCTATCGATTCCAGGGCCGTGATTTTCGGCTGACAGATGTCCACGGAACCGTGAAAACGGAACTTTACTCCTGAGTTGTTTGGCCCACGGGGCCATTCAACACGTGCTGCGCGACGGTCTCCACGTAGCGGTTTGAGCGATCCATTGTCGAAACGTCGTGCCGAAGTTGGGTTGCCAGACCATCCAGCTCATCCACTGCCAGAATGGCCGCGTGCCGAACGGACAGCTCCGGATTGCGTAAGAGATCGGTCAACACCGCAGCGACAGCGGGTCTGTGCTGTTCGAACTGATTCAGCGACCTCGCAGCTGCAATGCGAACCGCGGGCGACTCATCGTCCAGCCCGTGCAGGAGTCGCGCCGCATGGGCCTCATCGTGATCACTCACGTGAGCCAGACTCCACCATCGCTCCGCCGCGTCATCTGATGTGCAGGTGTCTTCCGGAGCAGATCGCTGCATGGCGGCATTGAAGATCCGAGACCAGCGAGCTATCCCGCCTTCCCCGTGAAAAACGTGCCAGCGACTGG
>JBDOMX010000136.1:0-3268 GCA_039831615.1 Planctomycetaceae bacterium | reverse complement strand
GATGTGAGCATCGAGTACTTCAAATTGCCAGTCGTCGCATGCCTGCTGCAATCGGACAAGGTCCTGTGCATAGCGGGGATCTGCGGCCAGATTGTTCAGTTCGTACGGATCGGATTCCAGGTCGTACAACTCATGGATCGCCCGCGGCGTCTCGAAAAGTTTTTTGATGTAAGAATTTTGCGGGGCCGATGTCGCTGCTCGCCGGAGTTCCTGTCTGGTCGCACTTTGTTCCGAATACCGGATATGCTGCAGGGTCGGCAGCCACGTCATGAAGTTGCGCACATAGCGAAATCGCCGATCACGGACCGAGCGCACCATATCGAAGCGTTCATCGATGCGGTCTCGAGCCCCAAAGATATAGTCACGCGATCTTGGCAAATTGTCACCGAGAAATGGCTGCCCCTGAAAGTGCGCTGGCTGATCGATGCCGGCAAGGTTCAACATCGTGGGTCCAAGATCAATCAGATTGATGAGGTCATCATTGACGGTCCCAGGGTGTCCCTGTCCGTTGACGCGGAACCGTTCCGGAATTCGCGCGATCATGGGAACTCGCGTGCCGGTGTCATAGATCCAGCGTTTGGCCCGGGCAAACCCGTCGCCATGATCCGACCAAAACACCACAATGGTGCTGTCAGCGAGTCCGGCAGCATCCAGCTCCGCCAGGATTTCCCCTGCCCGCAGGTCCATCACCATGATGACATCGTGCAGACGAGCGATCGCAGCTCGCACGGCCGGAGTATCGGGATATAACTCCGGCACCGTCACGCTGGCGGGATCATGAAACTGATCGGCGCGGAGTTCCGCGGTGACCTCTTTCCATCTCTGCGGCCAGACACGGCTTTCATGGCACATCGTCAGATTGAATACGGCGAAAAATGGCTGGCGGTCGTCAGGTCGATTTTTCCAGTGAGCGGTATCGGACGTTTCGTCCCACACCTCATCCTGATTCCAGTGAAAGTTGTAGTCGGTCTTGGAATTGTTGGTGCAGTAATAACCAGCCTCGCGCAGGTACTCAGGAAAACAGCGAATGTGGTCCGGCAATGTCACCTTCGACCGCATGTGGTTGGCACCGATGGAAATCGGATGCTGAGCGGTAATAATTCCCGTGCGGCTCGGGGCACAAACTCCGTGACATGTAAAGGCATGGTTGTACCGCACGCCCTGGGCCGCCAGTTTGTCCAGATTCGGCGTGATTGCCACACGGTCGCCGTAGCTTCCGAGGTGCGGGCTGATATCTTCACAGCTGATCCAAAGAATATTGGGGCGTTCGGCTGCGCCTGGTTCGGAATGGACGTAGATCAGAAGGCAGCTCATGAGACAGCGTTTCAGCAAATCGCAGAACTTTATCAGCATATTCCTGTCTCTTATCGATACCTAAGACATGGTGTCCGTGGGCAGACATCGTGTCCGTGGGCTCGTCCGATTCATGACTTCGCTCTGCACCGCAGAATAACCGTCCGCCGGCAGACGTTGAATCTCTCTGCCAGCCCCGTCACAATAACAGGCTTGTTGAACGAGTCCATTTGATTGTCTGGATTCCCATGCTACATGCGTCCTCCCATACGTTTTCAGCGCTTCGCATCTGTCGAATCCTTCTGGCCCTGTTGTTCGTTCCCACATCATTGTCAGCTGAAGAGCCAGAGGCTCCCGCGGAACAGCGGACGTTTGTAGAGACGAAAGTGTTGCCGCTGCTGGAGGCTCGCTGCTTCGAATGTCACGGCGGCGGGCAGAAGCCGAAGGGCGGGCTGATCCTGTCGAACCGCGAGTTCGTTCTGCAAGGCGGGGACAGTGGGCCATCGATCGTGCCAGGTAAACCTGATGAGAGTCGTCTCATCGAAGCCATCCGCTACGAGGGGCTCGAAATGCCGCCTCGATCAAAAATGCCGGATGCTGAAATCGCGATTTTCGAAACGTGGGTCAAACAGGGAGCTCCGTGGCCTGCCGATCTGCAGGTCGCTCATGGCGCTGGCGCGCCGGCGCCAGCATTCCCGCTGAATGAACGCCGAGACTCACACTGGGCATGGCAACCCATTCAGGATCCTGCACCTCCCGAAGTGAGCATGACCGCATGGCCGGCGGACCCCGTCGATCAATTCGTTTTGGCCAGGCTGGAAGCCGCCAGTCTGCAGCCCGCTTCCAACGCCGACCGTCCATCATTGATTCGGCGCCTGTCTCTTGATCTGACGGGATTGCTCCCTGCACCCGAGGAGATCCGGGCCTTCGTCGATGATCCTGCGGAGGACCGCGTGGCGGCGGCAACCGTCGTGGACCGCCTGTTGCGCTCGTCGCATTTTGGTGAGCGATGGGCTCGTCACTGGCTGGATCTGGTCCGCTACGCCGAAACACTGGGCCATGAATTCGACTATCCACTGCATCACGCGTGGCAGTATCGCGACTACGTCATTCGCGCATTCAATGCAGACGTTCCTTACAACGAGTTTGTCAGGGAACAAATTGCCGGGGACCTGTTGCCGGCACCTCGGCATCATCCCACAGAACTCTACAACGAATCATTGATAGGAACCGGGTTTTGGTCGCTGCATGAAGACAAGCATGCTCCGGTTGACGTCGCCTATGACGAAGCCATCAAGATCGACAATCAGATCGATGTGTTTGCCCGCACATTCATGGGATTGACCGTCGCCTGCGCCCGCTGTCACGATCATAAGTTCGACGCAATCTCAACCAAAGATTACTACGCTCTGTTTGGCGTCCTGCAAAGCACACGACGACGGACGGGCTGGCTGGACTCGGGCAACAGAATCAACCAGCTGTCCGAACAACTCGTCGGTTTGAGGTCGCGTGCCGACACGATCGTGGCTCAGCTGCAGCAGCAGGATCGGGATTCCGGCGTCGCCGTCCGCTACGCCAACGCCACAATCGACCTGTTTCGCGGTCAGCCGGGGCCCGGTGAAAAACCGACCGCCGACATTCCGCATCTCCAACGCAGCGTGACCGCGGTGGCCAAAGAAACCGGGTGTGATCCGATCCTGTTGCAGGCGTGGGCGAGCTGGCTGGGAAACGCAGACAGTCGGCAAGTTTCAGAGCGTGGGTCTCTGCTTGCCAGAATTGCACAAACGCCGCCTGGCACCGACGTCGACAACGCGGTCACCCAATGGAAACACGAAGTTTTGCACGCTGCCAACGACACGAGCTGCACTGAATCGTTCGCCGATTTCAGTCATGGCCTGCCAGCCGGCTGGTCAACCACCGGTCCTGCTTTTGCCGGACCCGCAAGAGCCACGGTCGCTGCGGGTGCTCACGAACA
>JBDOMX010000364.1:721-3905 GCA_039831615.1 Planctomycetaceae bacterium | reverse complement strand
TGTGCACCACGCGACCGATATAACAACCGCGTTCGTCCGGCGGATCGGTGGGATCTTTCGCCAATGATCGACATCGCCTCTGATCTTAAGTGGATCGGTACGGACGTTTCCAAGTTTTCACATTCACTTCGAGAGTTTCGCAATACAATCCATCCCTCGAATCAACTTCAACAGCAATTCAATCCTGATATTGATTCCTGCAAGATTCTTGGGCGGTGGTCACAGCCGCCTGTAACGATTTGGCAATCGTCCTTGAGTCCCCACCAAGTTCGGCCGAATAGCGACGTCCCACCTTCGCAGTCTCGGTCCGACGACAACTCACTGCTGAGCATCCCATGACAAACTCCGTCGACGCCAAAGCCCGAGAATACGGCATTGGTTTTTTCAAACTGCTCCGTGATTTCGCTATAAGCAGTCAAAAATCCGTACTGCACCTGAACACGTACGACGATCATCTTTGGTTTCATCAGGTTCCCGAACTGCCAAGTTGTCAGGTTCGCAAGGTGGACGAGGACGAAGAAACCACATTCAATGGCTGGCTAGAAGTCAGGCATAGTGCCGAACCCGAATGCCCACAACCCAGCAAAGACTTCGATGAGTGGCTTGAGTCGTCGTACCCGTTTGGCGACAAGGAGGGCGAGCCGCCATCGCTGAAGACGAATACCCTGAGAGATTCGGATGAGACGGCACCTGACCCCGATTACATTCGACTGAGTGAGAACCCACATATTGAGGCGGATTTTCGTACATTCGTTGAAGAGCATTGGGCCCCGTGGGCGGCTGCGCATCGGAATTGGAGACGCCAATATGCGATCTACTCAAAACTATTCTCGATCTACCAGACAATGCAAAAAGAGGGTGAACGTCTTGAGCTTGTACTTGGACTGGGAATCCTGTGTCACCACAACAAGAAGCAGCAGCAAGTCGTTCGACCACTACTCGCGATGCCCGGCAATCTAGATTTTGATCCGAGTCAAGGCATATTCACCTTCGGGCCAGGTACGGAACTAGGGCCTCCCACACTTGAATTGGACATGATCGAGCCCGACCGCCGCCCGACGTCGGAACAACAGGGGGCGTTTGCGGCGAAACTCGGTGATCTTTCGACCGACCTTTGGAATCCCGACACTCTACGGTCTATTTTCCAATCGGTCGTGGCCATATTGGATGACCGAGGACAGTACTTAGACGCCTACGTCGCAGACGATAGCAACGATGACCACCCGATAGTTTACCTGGCGCCGGTGGTGATCCTTCGAAAACGTTCGCGGCGGGGCGTCGTTGCAGCCTATACGAAGATCATTGATCAGTTGACGGCAGGCGGCCCGATTCCAGCCAATATCAGAACTATCGCGGAACCCGAGACGATTGAACCATCGACTGAGGATTCATCCGTTCGAACTCGACCGATTTTCCCACTCCCGACGAATGAAGAACAAGATTGTATCGCGGAAAACCTTCGTCGACGAAGTGGCTTGCTGGTTCAGGGACCGCCGGGGACCGGCAAGTCTCATACGATTGCAAATCTGATTTCTCATTTACTGGCCAATGGAAAGCGAGTCCTGGTGACCGCCGAAACGCCGCAGGCGCTTCACGTATTGCGAGCCAAACTCCCTCAGGAACTGCGGTCACTGTGCGTTAGTCTGTTGGGGCACGGTCGCGAAGAAATGGCGCAGCTGGAAAGTAGCGTCAAAGGCATTTCCGACAAGGAATCAACATGGAATGCGAAGCGAGAGAAGCTGGCGGCGAACAGACTCAATCGCGATTTGGAAGAAGTACTTGAGCGCATTGAATCGACCAATCAGCAACTTCTCAAGATTCGTCGGAACGAAGTTGAGCCGAAGATTCTACCCGGGCTCGATTCGCCACAGACACCGCAGTCGTTAGCCACTTGGATCCGTGACAGAGAAAAAGAACTAGCATGGTTTAGGGACAGTGTTACGAATTTGAATTCCGACCTACTTGAGGCTGAGTTGCTTGAAACACTCGACGATTTCAAGACTGGAATCCATGATCAAGATAAGGAGCAAGTCTCCGTTTCGGTCCCGGACTTGTGCGACGGTGTAACTCCCGATCGGATCATCCAGGCAGTCAAATATCAATCACACCTGGCAAGATTCCAAGAGCGAATCGAACATGACGGCACATTAGTTTATCGCGAGTTTCTAGATGGCACGGGACTTACAAGGGCGCAATTGAATCGGCTGCAGAAGACACTCACGTCCTTGCGAGAACAGCTGATCACCATCGACAACCTGTCCGGAGATTGGATTCCAACGGTTCTTGCAGAAATCATGTCCGGAAAACTAAGACACTGGGACGATCTAATTGCGTCAAGCGATAGGCGGCTTCCTACGATTCTGGCAGATGTCCGGGAACTGGTTCAGCACGAGGTGAGCGTTCCC
The DNA here is from genome assembly GCA_039831615.1 of Planctomycetaceae bacterium. Lineage (GTDB taxonomy): Bacteria > Planctomycetota > Planctomycetia > Planctomycetales > Planctomycetaceae > S139-18. Next base: position 1,500 of record JBDOMX010000364.1, on the reverse strand, counting down.
GGTGCTTATGCACCGGTATCGATCTTGAAGCACATTCCCATCTATCGAAAATACTTGGGAGGAGGAATCGTCAACAAGCTCAAGACGATGCTCTCGTCGGATTATGTTCGGGTTCGATACATCGGTGAGCGGATTCTCATCAACCACCAGCCGTGTACGTCGGTCGAACAGCTAAACGTTCTAGAGATGTGGGCAAGAACGGCAACAACGATCGCCCAGCTGGAGCGTGAGTGGCGAGAAATCGATCCGAGCATCTCCGGCGAGATGGGTCATTCACGCCGAGCGAGTCATCTGGAAGACCTTGCGACTAAACTGCGCGTCCTATTGTTGATAGATGTTCCATTGTCGGAGGCTCAATCCGCCGTTGCTGAAGCTCCGCAGCTCCCAAGTCCTGCCTGGCACGTCCGCACTGACGTCGACGATTTGTGGTTCGCCGTTCAAAAGAAAATACTCGATATCCTCAAAGACGAAAAAGGCGGCGAACTCGACGAGATCATCAAGCAGCTGGAACAAAGTCGACCAATCGGATGCGACAACACTCTACTGGATCGACTAATCGAAGCGTTGAGATCTGTTGACGTAAAGACGTCAACTGCCTGCCTTCAGGAGATTCAATCGACTGCGGTCCGTCAGGCTGCATCACGTGTACGACTCGACCGGATCAATAAGCAGCGATTGGCGGCGCCTCTTTTGATTCAGGAGCTCGAAGACACGTGTTGCGCCCCAGAATGGCCCACCAAGATGCGGCAAATCCACGAAGTTTACAAGCTGCAAGTGGC
>JBDOMX010000364.1:0-711 GCA_039831615.1 Planctomycetaceae bacterium | reverse complement strand
GTCTGACGACAGAGATTGCAGAAATTCAGGCTTGGTCAAATTGCCTCTCTCGGTTGACCGATGAGCATCGTCGTTACCTTGTGTCGTGGCAACAGGCGATCCGAAAAGTAGGGGCTGGAAAGGGCAAGAACGCCGAACGTCACCGGCAGTCTGCACAGTCATTCCTGACGAAATGCCAAAGCGCCATACCGGCGTGGATCATGCCCATGTATCGTGTTTTTGACACAATCTCCCCCGAACCTGGCATGTTCGACGTGGTCATCGTAGACGAAGCATCGCAGTGTGGATTGGATGGCCTACTGCTGCTTTATCTAGGCGCGCAGATCGTAGTGGTTGGGGACAATGAGCAGATCAGCCCGACCGTAATCTCCGATGGCGATCAGTTTCGCGCTACTGCAAAGCGATACATTTCCGACTATCCACAGCGTGACCTGATTACGCCGGACACCAGTTTGTTTGACTTGTGTGAAGTCTGGCTCGGTAACCGCATCACGCTACGTGAGCATTTTCGTTGCATGCCGGAAATCATTCAATTCAGTAATAAACTTTGTTACGAACACTCACCACTCGTACCTCTGCGTCAGGTTTCGTCTGGAAGACTGCCACCTTTGCGGGCCGTTCACGTGCCCAATGGTGAGCTGAGCGGTCAAGCTCAAGGCCAACAGAACGTGAGTGAGGCAGATGCAATCATTGAGCAGATCTGCGAATGTC
>JBDOMX010000714.1:0-3910 GCA_039831615.1 Planctomycetaceae bacterium | reverse complement strand
GAATCCCAATGCGTCGGGCCCCCTTCCTGTTCCCGCGTCAATGACAGGGCTCCCGGTCAGTGGCGTATGTAGGGAGAGATGCGTTGATGTTCTCCGTAATGGAGACAGTTGAGGGTCAAAAGGGAATTGTGCTGTGCCGATCCGGTCAAAGTCCGTATTTCCATCCGCGTCAAATTCTCGCCAATCAGCTTGCGTCTCGTCCGGTTGCCCGAAGACGTTGTTTCCGTTACTGACTATTTTCGCTGATAGATCACGAGAAGTGTTCGATGAGTTGTTCGCTACGATCGAATTACTCACGGAGATACGAGGAGTCGTGAGGTCGGATGCAACGCCACCTCCGGCCCCACGATCCGCGTAATTTTCAACAATTGTACTGTTCTTGATCGTCACTGCGTTCGGGCCGGGGACGCCCGTAATTGCAATGCCGCCACCATTTCCGCTAACTGCGACATTCCCAGAGATAGTCGAATTGCTAATCGATAGCCCTGCAAGCTTTGCAGAAATGCCTCCTCCACTTACTCCTGCTACATTTCTTATCACTGATACTGAATCGAGAATGGCGTGTCCCGTCCCCGCAGTTGCCAAGCCTCCTCCGAACCCGAAAAACCGAGATGTGACTAAATTATTTTCGAGGCTGCTATTGGTAATTGTCAGCGTCCCGTCATTAAATACACCTCCTCCGTCGATTTCGGCAGTGTTGTCTGTAATCACTGATGTATCGATTGTTAAGGTTCCCGAATTCGATACGCCACCTCCGATGTCGGCATTTCCGTTGCGAAGAGTGAGCCCACTGATTGTTGCAACCGCTCCGATTCTAATGTCAATTGCACGATCAAGTTGTTGGGCGTCAATGACGGTCGTTGCACTGCCGCTTCCAAGTAGGGTGATTCCCACTGAACTATTGAGATCCAAGTCACCAACGTGAGCGGCGTTTTCGTCAGTACCAGCAATGGTAAGGACGTAAATACCATCCGGTATGACGATTGTCGCAGCCGACGTTGGGGGCTCAGCGATGATCAAGCTCCATGACTTCAGTGTTCCAGAGTCACCCCCGGCATCGTCTGTGACCCGAAGCTTCCATGTTCCGGTCACAGATTCACCGTTGAACGTCGAGAGTGCTTGTTCTGGGCGATATTGCCCAGAAAATGGTGGGCTTCCGGCAGTAATCGCTATCGAAGCATCATCATCGAATGTCGTTTCGAGGAAGTTGTTCCCTGAGCCACCGACGTCCGAGAATAATTCGACTTCGGTTCCTGCCGGGCTGACCAATACAACGTCCAAGTCTGCGTCGAAGGTGTGTTCGATTTCGATGACGACGTTGATGTCGTCTATAATTCCGGAATTAGCTATGTTAAGAGTCGACTCGATGGTTCCAGACGTTCCGGTGGTTGGAATTGAGAGTTCCGTATCGTTGCGGAATGTGCTTGCTTCCGCACGATTCGCTTGCATGATGGCTGAACGTAGTGAGATCCGACCGTCGAGGACCACCGGGTCAATTGTGTCCAGTGTCGTTGTGACAAAAATGACAGACTCGTCCTCAATAGCAACTTCAAATGGTCCCAAAGAACGCGGCGCAGAGTAGAGGCCTTGGTCGTCGCGAATCTCACCCTCGCGGAGTGAGACGATCCAGGTGCCGTTTTCCGTGGCGTCCCATGTGCCACCGGGAGCCGTGAAGCGATACACCGCTGCGTCTCGATTCTGGCCGTCGACGTTGACCTTTGTTGTCGTGGCGGATGCTGGAGTCAGCAGCGTTTCGGAAAACCCTAGCCGGGTAATTTCGACATCGCGGATGTCGAACGAGTTGGTGTCGACCGTGCCGTCGTCAGTGTAAGTGACGGTGATGACAACTTCTGTCGATGTGGTCGTGAGGTCGGCCACAGGAACCAGAGCTGGCACCGGAGCAAATGTCGAGGCCGTGAGGGCTCCCCATGCGTTCAGGCTGCGACTATCGTTAATCAGACCATCCAGTACGGGCAACTCTGTTGCCCCGACCAGAATCGCGTCGCGGACTTCCGCTGCCGTGGCTTCGGGGAACTGGTCGAACACCAACGCCGCTACCCCGGCAACGTGGGGGGCCGCCATACTGGTGCCGCTGCGGGAAATAAAATCTCCGGCAGCTTCCGTGCTGATGATATCAACGCCTGGTGCAGCAATGTCGACAACAAGAGAACCAAAATTACTGAACCCAGCCAGTTCACCGCGATCATTCAGTGCGGCCACGCTGATCACGTTGGGCAGTTCCAGGTTCGCCGGAAAGTAGGCGACGTCGCCATTATCACTGCCCTGACCAAACGCGTCGCCATTGCCAGCGGCGGCCACAAACAGAATACCCGCTTGATCGTTACCTGCGACCGCATCGAACAGACCCTGAGTGAATGCGCCGGACGAGCCCCAGCTGTTATTGCTGACTCGGATATTGGCCGCGTGTTCGTCACGCGTTCGCATCATCGAAGTGTAGTTGATGGCTTTCACGGCGTTTGAAATGTCGCCTTTGTTGTCCTGATCCAGAAACCGCAGCGGCATCATCGACGTCTGCCAGTTCACGCCCACGACGCCATAGCCGGTTTCGTCGCCACTGGCCCCGATCGCTCCGATGATGCCGGCGACATGTGTACCGTGACGATGTTCGTCGAATGGCTTGTTGTCGTTCTCCAGAAAGTCCCAGCCAACAAGGTCGTCTTCAAAGCCGTTGTTGTCGTTGTCGATTCCGTCTGCCCAACGCGGATCTTCCAGCAGGTCACCGGCGTCGATATAGCCGTTCAGATTGAGGTCCGTGACAAAGCTAACGTTGGCGGCATCGTTCAGATCGCGAAACGTGATCAGCTGATCGGCGTCAGTGTGAGCCAGCGAGTTGGCGAACAGAGCAGGCAGCTCGCCCTGGTTGATCCAGATGTTCAGATACAGGTCCTCGTGGGTGTAGTCGACTCCTGAGTCAATCACTGCGACGACGGTGGTGGCACCGCCCACCGTGATGTCCCATGCTTCCGGAGCATCAATATCCGCATTGGCCACACCGTCCGTCTGTCCCGTATTGTTCAAGGCGTACTGACGTGGGAACTGTGGCGAGTCGTCCTTTTCGTTCGGAAACGCGGATGCGCCGACCGAGAAATCTTCTTCGAAGTAAGCCACGGCGCTATTGGCCTGCAATGACTGCACAACCTGAGCGCTGTCCTGTTCAGAAGTCGAAATCAATATCTGTCCCGGTAATCCCAGGCCGGCAATGACCTGCAGATCAACCGTACCGTCTGCGAGGAAGTCCTGAGCACCAGACAGTGAACTGGCCGCTGCTGTGGCCTCAGCAGTCAGCCGGACAAGAAATTGGTGGCGTGTAATGTCGGAATTCGAGTCGGTCGCAGTGGAAGTGCCGCCAGGTTCCGGCGAGACGGTGGCCGTGGAAGGCGATGATTCCACCTGACCAAACCAGTTGACACTGGCTGCTGAGTACGATGTGAGGGAACTTAAACAGATTCGTGACTCAAGTCGGTTCGCAGTTCGTCCGACGTCGGACGGCAAGCGACGTGACCGTCCCGCTCGTCGGGCGGTTCTCTCGACAAGTTCTGAAAGCCAATTACGGAGTTTCATAATTCCGCGTGACTTTTTGAGGATGAAGTCAAACAAACGAAGAGTGCCTAATTCCTGATGCTGTATCGAGCTGGATAGCAGAAGCTGTCGCCGACGAACTGTGGGAGACACATAATCCGTAGGCAGCCGATCAGACAGATCGACCGGCCCAATGACCATCCATACGCCACAAACCTTCTGTTGCGGATGGAGAATTGTCCGCAACAGATGCAAGCCGTTCGACGACACACCGCAGTCACTGACAGAAACCGAATGTACATGATCCATGCGGCGTGACCGTGAGTCAATGTTTTGTGAGATAGAACCTTTGTCAGTTCGCAGCTAAAAG
>JBDOMX010001092.1:0-3921 GCA_039831615.1 Planctomycetaceae bacterium | reverse complement strand
CAGACTGACGGATGTGCACGGACGTGTTGTTGATGAAGTCCTCGCATAGCTGTTGACCGGGAACAGCAGCGTGTTCTCATGATTGGTGGCGCGATTTCAATGAGAGCACCCCTTGTATTGCGGTCTTGTGAACCTCAACATGTCACTCAATCAATTGGATTCGGTTCGCCCGACACATCAGGAATCGCCATGAACCATCATGCAGATGAATCGCGACGCAGGTTTCTTAAGGCTTCTGTTTCTGCAGGTGCCGCCTTGACCGCTCCCATGTTTGTACCGTCCGTTGTACTGGGGAGAGACGGGGGCACCGCGGCCAGTGAGGAGATTCGTGTCGGCGTCATTGGCACCGGTAACAGAGCACGTCAGCTCATGGGCCAGTTGCCCGCACCAGGCAAGGTGGTCGCCATTTCCGACTGTTACACTCAAAAAATGCTGGACGCGGAAGAAAAGCTGCAGGCTGAGTTTTCCAAATACAACGACTACCTTGAAATGTTCGAAAAGGAACAACTGGATGCGGTGATCATCGGAACTCCGGATCATGGACGGTCCCTGCCGTGTATCCGAGCCTGTCAGGCGGGGCTGGATGTTTACGCCGAAAAACCGCTGACGGCATATATTCAGGAAGGACGGGAGGTCGTCAATGCGGCGAGGCAGTACGATCGCGTGTTCCAGGTGGGGACTCAGCAGCGCACCATGGATTTGAATCGCTTCTGCTGCGACCTGGTGCGTACTGGAGGTCTCGGTGACATACAGGTTGTGCAGGCAGTCAACTACACCGGGCCTCAGAAGTATCCGGGGATCGCCGAAATTCCTGAGGAACCCATTCCCGAGGGCGACAACTGGGACATGTGGTGCGGACCCACGGAACTGCGACCGTTCAACAAAGACCTGCAGTTCCACTGGATGCAGTGGTGGGACTATTCAGGCGGCGAAATGACGAACTGGGGTGCCCATGGAGTCGACCAGATTCAGTCGGCGCTGGGCAAGAGTTTCACCGGGCCACGTGAACTGTGGCCGGTCACGCCAGGATCAGACGGAAAGGTTTCCATGAAGTATGCCGATGGAACGTTAGTGCGTTTTGAACTCGATGCAGGTCCTATGGGCGGAGCCATCTTTACCGGGACAAAGGCTAAGATGGAGATCAACCGCAATCGATTTGCGACGAACCCTGCAGATTTTGTCCGGGACGCACCTGATCCTGAACCGCAGAAAAAATGGGATACGGCCGACTGGATGGCCGGTCCGCACCTGGCAAACTGGCTGGATTGCATCAAAACACGAAATAAGCCAAATGCAGATGTGGAGATCGGGCACCGTTCGATCAGTGTTTGCCACCTGGTGAATATCACTCGGGAACTGGGAAGAAAACTGACGTGGGATGCCGAGACGGAACAGTTTGAAAACGACGACGAGGCCAACAAACTGCTCCGACGACCACGTCGAGAGGGTTATGAGTTGCCCACAGCGTGAAGTCGTCCGGCAGACACGTGGATTCGGTTTTCTCCGGAACCCGTTGGCTGCTTGCTGAACGTTGAGGGACCTGCAGGACGCACGCCGGCTGCGAGGCAGCGGTGAGAATAAGAAGATTGCCAACGATGTTGCCTTGGAGTGTCCATTCTGAACAGACGCAGCCTGTGCAGGACTCGTCAACCGCACTGCAGTCGACAGACCGGGCCGGTGCGAGCTACGGGCTCCTCCACCAGCTGTGTTGCGGGTACGCGGTCTTCCTGCCGTTTGTTCTGTTGAGCGTCAGCGCCGTTCCGTCTGCCGTCATTCCCATCTATGCAGCCCTGATGAGTGCAGGTGTGCTGATTGCATTCGGTGCAGGATATCCGTTGCATGCATGGATCAGCCGAAAGTCGGGACTACATGTAGCGACCAGGATCAGTTTGCTGAGTACGGCGACGGGGACGATGGTTGCGACGATTGGCTCACTGCCGTGGATCACGCTGTGCGGTTGCTTTTTGATCGGCTTCGGATTGTTTGGGGAGTGGACACCGTCGGCAGCCGTCACACGAGGTTCTCTGTCTTCCACGCAGCTGTGGCGTGGAATGAGACTTCACAGCGCGTTGTTGTTTGTTGGAGCACTGCTGGCCGTGACTGTTGTTCAGGCGGATGCGGGCGTCGTGTTTTTAAGTATGAGTGTGGTGATCGCCTTCATATGCGTTGTCGTCGCGATGTTTGTGCAACCGATTCAAGACGGTCGCTTCCAGCCTGACGAGACGGATGCATCCGGCCAGACGGATAGTTCTCGGTCGGATCCCGTTGATACTGAATCTCGGGCAGCCGCAGAACCATCGTCCAGCCAGCCACCGCTGGATTGCAGCGGCGGAGAACCCGAATCCTGTGAAGCAGAAATCTGCTGCGGCGGAGGACGACCGTGGACGCCTATGCCGGGATGGCTGGGGGGCTGTATGGCTTTTGCAGGCCTGTATGCCGTGGGCGCGGTTCTCACAGGACTGATCAGCAGTGTAAATCAGTGGTCGGCTGTGCTGGTCCTCACGGGCGGTTTGCTGGGAACCGTGTTGTTCCAGGCGGTCATTCCGACCACGGGATACGCCGTGTTGCTGGTCCCGGTCTGCATCGCGGGAGCAGTTGTCTTTGGCATTTCACCATGGCTCCCGGCGGGCTGGTCAAATGTCGTGCTGACTGGAAAGGGCGTGATCGCGGCAGCAATCTGGTCCGGCTGCAGTGGGCTTGTGGGAGAATCGTTTGCCGATTCCATTCAGCGAAACAGGAGAACCGCGGTTCTGGCGGTGGGGAGCCTCGCGGCGGCGGCGGTCGCACCCGTCATCGGCATGCTGGCCGTGGTGCTGTCCCCGACTGTTGGCACCGTCATCCACGCGCTGGTGTGCGTGCTGACGATCCTCTGGCTGAGAAACATTCCCAGCGTACTGGTTTCGCAGAGGCGTGAGGACGAGATGTCGTCGGAGGAAGCTGAACAGGTCCTGTCGGAATCGATGGGCGTCGCCGGAGGACCACTCGGGTGAACTCGCGACGCAGGAATCTACTCGATGAAATCCTCGTGGATACTGACAGCTGCCTGTGCATCGTGGATGCCAAACGCCGCGTCCGTTTCTTCAGTCCCGGAATGGAAGAGTGGACCGGCTGGTCAGCGGCGCAGATCGAGGGGCTTTCATGTGACGGACTGGCGACGGAAAAGTTGACTCCCGCCGATCTGCTGGCTGCGGCCTTCAATCCGGCCACTGCCAACTGGAAGGGACAGGTTCAGCTGTGGCAGGCAGTTCTCCCCACAGCTGCCGGCGGTGTTGTGCGGTCCGAGTTCTGTTCAATTCCCGTCAGCAATGCTGCCGGTCAGATCGAACGCGTCCTGATGGTCAAAACGGACAGGACGTCAGCAACCGGAACTCATCCCGATCACTCGATTGGCCAGCAGTTGCATGCTGAAGTCGCAGCGTTGCTGGCCGACTTCCGAGCGCGCTATGCGTGGGATTCATTCATCGGTGCGGACACATCACTGGAAGCTGTCCGACAGCTGGCTGGATTGCTCAGGAATTCTGACTGTTCCTTTAACATTGTCGGGGACTCCGGGACGGGGCGCCGACATCTGGCCCAGTGCATCCATGTGGGAGGGCGTGCTGCTGAAGCATCTTTCGTTCCCGTTTATTGTGACCTGCTGTCAACCGAGGCACTGTACGATTCCCTGCGAGAACTCCACCGGATGACAACCGAACACGCCGGGGGCCATGACCATCCGGGTATGTTGCTGTTGATTGATGTGGATCGCATGCCGCGCGAGGTGCAGCAGTGGCTGCTGGACCGGTCACTGACAGACAGTGCCATCCGACTCGCCGCCACCAGCAGTGTCTCACTGGAACGCGTCGTCACGGAGGGCTGGATGCTCGTTGAGTTTCAGCGGATGATCGCTCCGCTTGAGATCATATTGCCTGCGTTGCATGC
>JBDOMX010000533.1:0-3925 GCA_039831615.1 Planctomycetaceae bacterium | reverse complement strand
TCATTCGTTCCTCAATGGGCGAGTCTCACGATTCGACCATTTGATCCGTGCTCGTTTCGATCAAAATCAGTAGTTCACTGGTCTCCAGACGAGGGAGAACGAACCGAGCGAGTGTCTGACGGACGTGCGCCATGACTGGATCCGACAGCGGCCGCCACACACCAGTATGAGGCTCACGGCGACAAACTGCGAACAGTTCCCGTGAATCCAGGAGTTTCTGCGAATCGATGAATCGGACTCAACGCCTGGTACCAATGAAAACAGGGTGGATCAGTTCCTGATCCACCCTGCATCCTTGTGACCATGTCACCGTCGGCCTGCGGCTGACGGGAAATGAATCTTAGTACATCTCTTCATCGCCACCGCCGGCAGGTGCTTTGTCATCCTTTGGCTTTTCGGCGATCAGAGCATCGCTGGTCAGCAGCAAAGTGGAGACACTTGCTGCGTTTTGCAGCGCGGTGCGAGTGACCTTGGTGGGATCGATGACACCAGCCTTAACCAGGTCTTCGAACTTCTCGGTCGCGGCGTTGTAGCCGAAATTGCCTTCTGCTTCAGAGACTTTCTCGCAGATCACGCTGCCGTCAACACCGGCGTTGTTTGCGATCTGAGTCAGCGGAGCACGGCACGCACACACGATGATATCGTAGCCGACTTTCGCGTCGTGGCCCAATTTGCCGGCTTTGACAGCGGTTGAGGCACGCAGGAGTGCGACGCCGCCACCAGGAAGAATGCCTTCCTCAACGGCAGCACGGGTTGCGTGCAGAGCATCTTCGACGCGAGCCTTTTTCTCCTTCATTTCGCTTTCGGTCGCTGCCCCGACGTTGACCTGCGCCACGCCGCCAGCAAGCTTCGCGATTCTTTCTTCCAGCTTTTCACGATCGTAATCGCTGGTGCTGTTCTCCAGTTCGCGGCGAATCTGTGCGATCCGTGCCTGGATGTCGGCCTTCTTGCCGCCGCCTTCCACCATGGTGGTATTGTCTTTATCGACAACCAGCTTGCGGGTGCGACCGAGGTCGGTCAGCTCAATGTTTTCGAGCTTCCCGCCCAGATCTTCGAAGATGGCCTGACCACCGACCATGATGGCAATATCCTGCAGCATGGCTTTGCGGCGATCGCCATATCCTGGAGCCTTCACAGCAACGATCTTGAAGGTGCCGCGGAGTTTATTGATCACCAAAGTTGCCAGAGCCTCGCCTTCAACGTCCTCGGCGATAATCACCAGGCCTTTACCGCTGTTAACGACCTTTTCCAGCACTGGCACAAGGTCTTTAATGTTGGTGATCTTCTTTTCGTGGATCAGCACGTACGCGTCTTCCAGAACGCATTCCATGCTCTCAGAGTCTGTCACGAAGTAGGGTGACAGGTATCCACGATCGAACTGCAGTCCCTCCAGGACTTCAAAATCAGTTTCCAGGCTCTTGCCTTCTTCGACCGTGATGACACCGTCTTTGCCAACCTGATCCATCGCGTCAGCAAGAATACTGCCAATCTCCGCATCGCCGTTGGCAGCGACTGTCCCCACCTGAGCGATCGCCTTCTTGTTCTTGCACTCAGTGGCCATCCCCCGCAGGTTGTCAACAATGTCGCAGACAGCCTTGTCCATCCCACGCTTCATTTCAAGTGGGCTGACTCCTGCGACAACAGCCTTGAGTCCTTCCTTATAAATGGCTTCGGCCATCACCGTCGCCGTGGTCGTGCCGTCACCAGCCACGTCAGATGTTTTGCTGGCAACTTCGCGGACCATGCGAGCGCCCATGTCTTCGAATTTGTCGGGAAGTTCAATCTCCCGAGCAACGGTCACACCGTCTTTCGTCACTGTGGGCGAGCCGAAGCTCTTTTCAATGATGACGTTGCGACCCTTTGGCCCGAGCGTCCCTTTGACGGCTCGCGTCAATTTGGACACGCCACGCCGCATGGCTTCCTGAGCTTCCTGGTCAAAGGCAATAATTTTTGCCATGATTTGATATTCTCCTGTGTTCCTGAAGGACTTAAGGTCTGGCGAGCCAATTGTCGGTCTGTGTCACCGATTCAGAGAGCATGAATCAGCGGTCGTGCCAAAGCGCTGGACAAGGACCCATAAAACGGTCTTCAGGCAGTACTTCTGGCCAGGCAAATGACTCGGGTTGCCGGGATGAACGCGGCGAGTTGTTGTCAGACAGCTGAACTGTCCGGATTGGTTGAGCAGAGTCCCCCAACCTGTGAGACTGTTAAACCGTGGCGAGAATGTCGCTCTCACGGAGCAGCAGGTAGTCTTCGTCGCCCACTGAGATCTCGTCGCCGGCATACGAACTAAAAATAACCTTGTCGCCTTCTTTTACTGTCAGCGCGATCTTTTCACCTTTGTCGTCGACGTGCCCATCTCCCACTGCAACCACCTCACCTCGTTGAGGTTTGTCTTTTGCAGAATCCGGAAGCACGATCCCCCCTGCTGTTGTCTCATCTGCTTCTGCTCGGCGGAGCACAACTCGATCGCCCAGTGGGACGATGCGGATGCCTCCGGACGAAGCTTTCTTCTTTGCCATTTCTTTCTCCTGACCCAATTCATCGGTCTGCGGCCAATCCGGCAGAACCATCCTGCGGAACGATCACAGCGCACAACACTTGCGATCCCCGCCCCCAAAGCGAATTGCGTGCCAGTTGAGCTCAACAGTTGTAAACCGTTGTAAGTACAAGGTTTGGCTGCCAGCCCCCTGGACTCGTCTGTGCCTGTTGGCAGGACCCTCCATGTTCACTCTGCCTTTTTGACATCTGGTCAGCTCACCGGACGGACTCCGGGAAGCAGTCATGCTTCCTGAAATCTCCGGAACCACGGGCGATATTGCCGATTTTACGTTGAGCCACGGGATCGGGCGGCGGTATGGTGATTCGGCTCCACTTTCGCTGCCACAGTTCTGTCACAGGTTCATTTCGAGGCCAGTCCTCTACTCGTACCTGATGACGCTCACATGACATCCAGTTACCGTGCCAGCTCCGCTGCCACCGAATGTCTGAAGCTGCTTCCGCTGTTGCCAGTCCGGCTAACCAGGCACGCTTCTTCAGAACGTCCGCCCCACGACACCCCATCCAGCGCGAGGGCCGCGAATTCGGATGCTGCGCGCCGCGCGCCTGCCGCTGCTGAGGAGACCGAACAGCGCGTTGACTGTTCGAACCCGCATGGGCCGGAAAGTGCGCTTGATCTGCCGTTCGGACGATCAGTTCTGACATTAGCGGCGGCCCAGCAGCGCTGGGACGATCTGCTGCAACGTGCAGCCGGATCCGTGCTGGAGGAGCGTCTGACCGACGCGGTGCAGTGGCTTCAGCGCGCCAATTCCATGAAGAATCGATGGGAAGCAGCTGCGAAAACGTTTCTGACCGTGAAGCCGGACCACTGGATCACCCTTTCCGCGTGTTCAATGGCCGCTGGCGACGACGACACGGCCGCCGCCTTTGCGATTCATGGATGGCAGGCGGCGGGATGCCACTGGATCGACGATCTGCAACACGACTTCCGCAGCAGCCGGGCCGACGCCGCGACCCTGCTGGCGCTGAATCGACTGCATCAGCGTCGTCCGGATCGTGCCGCCAACTTGATCACCTGCGCCATCGAAGGCCATCGTCAGGTCGGCGACCTCGAACAGTTGGCGGCTGACTTTCTGGTGCTGTCATTGTGCCTTGATGCGACTGCAGATGCCTCAGGCGCTGCGGACGCGCGGCAATCGGCTGCTCGAATTGTGAAAGAGTCCCTGGATCTGACGCGGCATCACCGCGGCGCGCGTCTGGCCGCCTGGCTGCAGCGATTTGGGTCGGCGCGCCCGTTGCCGATGAAGAATGGATGACCGGCTTGAGTGTACGGCGACGCGTGTGCCGCGACGCAGTATGATTCTGCTTCGATATTACGTCATCCATCGAAACAGAACGTGTTCTCATGTCCGTTGAGTCATTGTTG
>JBDOMX010000321.1:0-3927 GCA_039831615.1 Planctomycetaceae bacterium | reverse complement strand
CAAGCCAAAGCGGTGTGAGCGGCGAATCGTTGAGCAGCGAAATCACACCGATGCGTTCATTGCTGGACACCACCACCAGCCCTGGACTGGTCCACTTATCCTGATAACTGACATTGTCTGGAAAATGGACATTCGACCGCGAAGTCCACGCGGATTCGATTCCTCGTCCGACATCGATCAGGCCCACATGAGGTGAGGGCCCGACATCCGTGACGAACAGTGCCTGACTCCATGACGGCACCACCGCTGGCGGAGTCCTTAAACGAAACTTCTGGTGGCTCATGGCGAGGTCGCTGAGTCGAAAGCCGCCCGTCGTGTTCGGACTGATGTGGAACTTCGCGTTGACCGCGCCGGGAGAAGCGGTCGCGGAGATTCCAGGCGCCAGCGTCGAAGCACGGACAGCCTGCAACAACCGGTCGCGTTCGGCGGCATGTGGTGTGCCATGCTCAATACTCATGTTGAGCAACATCAGTTCCGCGTAACTGTGGCGATGATCGTTGATCAGTGCTTTTGCCGCCTTCAGCTGAGAATCCAGTGATCCCCTGCGCGCCGGGACGAGAATCGAATCATTCAGGGTTGAAGGTGTGACGCGGGCCGGAGTGCTGTGCCCCAACGTATCCATCACTGTGCGCAGGGGCAGTTTCCACCCGGGCAGCAATTCAACGAGCTCATCCGGTGTGCTGCGCAGCCGGTCTTCGAGAATCGCGTGATGACCTGGGAAGTCAGGCAGGACGACTGCAAGTCTCAGCTGCTGGTCCGTCGAAAGGGACGCGGCTTTCAACGCGGCAATACACGTCTCGACAGAGTGCGTGGCAGGCCTGAGCGGGTGTTCCGTCAACGCATGCTGTTCCTGGAGTCGACGCGTAGCCAGCGTCTCGAGCGCTTCATCGATGTCAGGCCGCGTCGATGTTGGCAATTCGTCGCGCCAGCGCCAGGACCTGACGCTCCACGCTGAGGCCTCAATGATCCCGATGGAATCGGTGACCAGACCAGGACCTGTCGGTGAGTGATCAAGCTGTTGGGAATGTACCACCGTGCCGTCATTCCCGTCGATGGTCAGCAGGCGACCCGTATTCAAGGCGACGTAGACAGCCTGTTGATCGCAGCTGATCCGACCGTCATGGTTTCCAAGTGGCACTACCCATGTCTGCGATCCGTCGGCCACATGGATGGCACGGCAATGCCCGTAGCCTGTCATGATCAGTTGCGAGTCAATCAACCCCACACATGTCAGGTCCGGCTGTTGGGCGGTGGTCCCGCCGTCCACACGCCGACGAGCCGACCAGCGAACTTCTCCCGTTTCGGTGTCGAGACAGGAAATGCCCCGTGAGCCACGGCGAGAGCAGATGATTCCGGTTGGCGACAGGACCATCCACAATCCTCCAAATTCGCTCCCGGCACCCGTTTGAGGAATAAAACGGCTGTCGTGGACGGCTGCCAGCCAGAAGTCGTGCGTTTCCGGGATGGGTTCGTCGTGGAACAGGACACTTTGCATCCATTCAATGCGACCGTCGATCGGATTGCATCCGGCAATGAGTCCATCAGCAAACAAACAGACGACCGTCTCATCAGTGATCGCGCCAACAATCGCTGCGCTGTGCTGATCGTCGTCGGCATCCAGTTCCAGCCACGTCAACGGTTGTTGCCAATGCAGATTCCCGTGGGTGGCCGACAGGCAGTTGAGCCATGTCATTCCGTCATGGTGGGTGGTGACGTAAAGTCGTCCTCCGTGTTCACGCGGGGCACTCAGGAACCGGTGACCTGACAAACGAGTGTCGGCAGTCGGAGTTGAGGTGACGTCCGGCGGCGGACTGTCGGATGGCGGCGAATCGCCCGGAATTTCGAAGGCGTATTCGAAATCCTCCGTCCGTTGCAAAGTTCGGTGAGGATGCGGCGATCGCAGCGAGTGTTCGCCGACCAGTTGCCACAACACGGCCGGATTTTTCCCCGCGCGGACTGCAACAAGGTGGGTCGCTCCATCGTGGGACATGGATCGCGAGCGACGCCCGATTGTCGCTCGGATCGGCGCAGCAGCGTCTCCATCCACGAAAAAAACGACATTTCCGGAGACTTCGAGACGCTGCCGGGGATGCTCTGTGATTTCAAAGATGGCATTGGCATCATTCCGGTCAGTTTGATGGGGGACCACAACGGATCTGAATGGAAGAAACCAATGCTGTGCGCCGGAAGAACGATCCACACGCGCAATGCCCGCCGGCGTCCTTATGATTACGGCGTTGCCATTGACAACAGGGCGTTGCCAGCCGGCACCGTGATCAAATTGACTGCCGACGGCCCGTAATGGCAGCGCATCAGTCAGCTGAGGATGCCTCCATGGGTTCTCCTTCCAATACCAAACGGGTGAGGGTTCCAGCCTGCGGAGCCCGGCTGCATCTGCGCGTGCCTGGACAACACGGTTGATGTCGGAGGAGTGGTCGACCGCAGCCTCAAGTTTTCGGATGGCCGCCAGTTGAGTCCGGCTGAGGACGTCGGCTGAGCGGAGGTCGTGAAGTTGCCTGAGTGCCAGTTGCACAGGACCGGATTGGCCGGTGTTCAATGCCAGCACGCTTTCCGTGATCAGAGCATCGGCCGCGACAGAACTCAACGGGAATTCAGCCGCCACGCGGATCAGGGCGACGCGGCTGCCGGTCTGCAGCGCGTGGTTCAAAGCGGCGGTCCCCGGGATCTGGCAGGATTGACTCCAGGCACGGCGGGCAAAGGCAGGTATCTTTGCCAGCGACTGCAGGGCGATTGATCGCGTTCCGTGCACCGCGCCATCTGCTGAAACGTGTCGACTGCTGTCGTATGGCTGCTGGAGAAGTTCGTGGAGAACGTCGAATGCCGCGGTGTAATCGCCGTTTCTGAGATGGACCTGGGCGGCGGCCAGCAGTCGTTGTTGAGGCCGCATCTGGAAAACGGCATCATCCAGCACAGAACGGTCGAGTTTTAACGAATCATTGGATTCGAATTCCTGATCGGCCGGGCAGGCTGAGTGAACAAGGGTCGCTGTCGCAAGCAACATCCCAGCGGCACGCAATCTGTCGTTTCTTTGGTTGCGGTGGCAACTCAATGGAATATCTCGTCGTTGGTGTGATTGTTTTCGCGTTCGCGGCGGGCCGTCATCGAATGGCACCTGGCCCAGTCAGGCAGTCCCTGCCCGAACCGCCTGCGTTGCAGCAGCATTTTGCACGAGTTGCCGGTGTCGCCGCAAGACCCGCTTGCACAGTCGGGTCGGCAATTCAGATGCCAAAGACACTTTGCTGCAGCGGCCGGATGACTACACTTCTCATCCGATCAAGACACCCCAGCGGCCTCCAGGATCAGGAAATTCAATGACGACCAACATTACCCCTGAAACAACACGCATCGGATGGATTGGCACTGGCGTGATGGGATCCAGCATGTGCGGGCATCTGGTCGATGCCGGTTTTCATGCCACGGTCAACAGCCGCACCAGGTCCAAAGCCGAAAACCTGCTCAAAAAAGGGGCCGAATGGGCCGATTCACCACGCGCCGTCGCCGAGAAGTCAGATGTGATTTTCTCCATCGTCGGGTTTCCGAGCGATGTGCGCGAAGTGCTTTTGGGGGAGCACGGTGCACTGGCGGGTGCTGCTCGGGGCAGCATTCTTGTCGATATGACGACCAGTCAGCCGTCATTGGCAAGGGAAGTCTACTCGATCGCGAAAGCGCAAGGTGTCGCGTCGGTGGATGCTCCCGTGTCCGGGGGCGATGTGGGTGCCACCAACGGGACTCTGTCGATCATGATTGGAGGTGACGACGACATCGTGGGGGCTCTGCAGCCTTGCTGGGATGCCATGGGAAAGACGATCGTTCATCAGGGACCGGCCGGAGCCGGACAGGACACCAAGATGGTCAATCAAATACTGATCGCCACGAACATGGTTGGCGTGTGCGAAGCGTTGTTGT
>JBDOMX010000748.1:0-17762 GCA_039831615.1 Planctomycetaceae bacterium | reverse complement strand
GTTCGATCAGAATCAAACTTTTCAGGCCAGAGCGTGGAATACGCGAGACTACCCACTCGTTCTGCTGGTCGATGGAAATAGTGCCAGTGCCAGCGAAATCGTGGCAGGAGCAATCGACGATCATGGGCGCGGGACGATCGTGGGCCGTACCACGTACGGGAAATGGTCGGTGCAGAGTATAATTCACATGCCAGGTGGAACCGGCCTCAAGCTCACCACAGCAAAATTCTTTTCGCCACACGAAAAGAATTATGCGGGCAGTGGACTGCCGCCCCATCTCAATGTGGAAGCCCATGAAACTCTCTACCGCGGGCGTCACCCTGAAGAAGTCAGTCAGGAAATTCGCCGGGATCCCGACGTCGCACTGGGTCTGCAGATTCTCGGCGACCACCTCGCACAAAAGGTCGAGCTCTGACCAGCCTTTCCGCCGCAGACGAGAGGTCTCGCATTACGCCCGACCTTTGTCTTTCGGAGGAGGAGGTCGATGCTCCGCCTGTCGTCGGCAGCGTCATGCAGTCCGTCGTGGCGTCGCTGCCTGAGTTCCCGCGGAAATTTGTCAAAAACAATGTCTGCCCGCGTCGATGCTGAGGTGGATTCGTCTCAAGATTGCGACGAAGCGTCCCTGCCTGAGGGAAGTGAGCCGTCCGGTCCGTCATCGTCAGCCAGTGCCGTTGGCAATTTCGTATCCTCCCGGTGCGTTTTCCAGTCCGGCCGTCCTTTCCTCCTGCTGCCGTTTGAGTCTTCCTCCTGAATCGCGACAATCACCGCGCTGTTGCTAACGGCCACGGCACGTGGTCTTCTCTCAAACCGGCGACGTCACTGTCGTCCCTCCCCAACGAATCGATGCCATGGCTCGTCAAACGACTGTCACTTCTGCAATTCGCCACGTGGGTGAAGTTGAGGACAATGAGCTGCGCGCTCGCCTCCACGACCTGGAACCGCTTTGTCTAAGAACGCGGACTCCCAGTCTGGCAATGATTGCTCGGAGCGCCGGATCATATCATTGGACCGCAGACGGGCGGAAACTGGCCGATTTCACATCTGGTGTGCTCGTGGCGAACCTGGGCCACAATCCTGCGTCGTGGTGGCAAAATTTGCTGCGTTATCTGAATCTCAATCTGCCCGCTGATGCCGATGCCACGGAATTCCTATCGGCAGTGCCACTGACGACCTACAACGCCTCATGCCCGATTGAAGTGGAGGCCAGTGATCGTCTGCTGAAGAGTCTGCGATCCGCATCAGGTGGGAAACGCATGGAACAGATCCTTTGGTCGGCCAGCGGGAGTGAGGCTGCGCAGAAGGCTTTGTGGGCCTGTATGGCCCGACGACCAGGCAGCGACATGATACTGGCGACTCGAGGTGGTTTTCACGGGAAGAAGGGACTGGCTGGAGCCGTCACGGGATGCGAAGAGGATGCCGAGCGGGATCCTCGAGTGCGCTTCATTAGTTTTCCGAAGTCAGAGTGCGAATCGATCGAGCGGCGCAGCATGCCCATTGATCTCCAGCCGTACCGCGAGGAATTGCAGCAGCTTGCAAACGAATTCGGCGATCGCCTCTGCTGCCTGATTACCGAACCGTACCTCGGCGGCGGTGGTTCATTTCATCCGCAGCCGGAATATCTGCAAATGCTGGAGCAATTCTGTCGCGATCAGGATATCGCTTTCGTACTGGACGAAATCCAGGCGAACTTCGGTCGCACAGGTTCGATGTATGCGTTTACGCAATATGGTGTCGAACCGGACATCGTGCTGCTCGGCAAGGGGCTTGGCAACGGCATTCCGGTGGACGCCTGTGTCGGTCGTGCTGATCTGTTTGCATGCCTGGGATACGGCGAAGGGTCTGATACCTGGAGCGGTCATCCGCTGGGATGCGCCGCTGTCCTCGCGACTTTGGATGAGTTTGAATCTAAAGACATCGTGGCTCGTGCTGTCCCGCTGGCGAATACGATTCAAAAAAGACTACTGAAGTTGTGTGAGCTTCCGGCGGTGGCCATGGTCCGGGGTGAGGGGACGGTGTGGGGTGTCGAGTGTGCAGACATCGGGGACGTATCGGCCCCGGAGATTGCCATGCAGGCTGTCGAAGCGTGTTACCGAGGTAACAGCGCCGGTGACGCCGTGCATCTGCTGGGACCATTGGCAGGACGCGTCATTCGCATTGCTCCACCGCTCACGATGGCGGTCGAGGAAGCCGAGCATTATCTGCAGGTCATGCATGAGATCCTCGCCGAATTGCCCGCGGCCTGACCAGAAATCCGGACGGATTTGTGCGAATTCCGGAAGCACGCTGTCGGCCTGACAGGTCGAGCGATAGACTGCTGAGCCTCACAATTTGGTCCTCAGGAGTGATCCCGGATGTCTGTCGACTCCACCATCGCGCAGGAATGCTCCTGGGCGTCCATGGCTGATACTGTGCTTCAGGGTGCGCCGCTTTCTCGCGAAGCCGCGCAGCACATTCTGGAAGCAGACGATGATCAATTGTTGCCAATTCTGGGCGCAGCTTTTCGCGTGCGCCGTCATCATTTCGGCACGTCGGTGCAGCTTTATTACTTGAAGAATGCCAAGAGCGGCCTGTGCCCGGAAGACTGCACGTACTGTTCTCAGTCAAAGGACAGCGAAGCGCCCATCGAAAAGTACGCCATGCTGAATGCGGAACGACTGATGGATGGAGCTCGCCGTGCCTTCGAAAGCAACGCACGCACGTATTGCATCGTTGCCAGTGGACGAGGGCCGTCAGATCGGGAGGTCGACCACGTCTGCGGTGTCGTGAAAGACATTAAACAGGAGTTTGGTTTGCACATCTGTGCCTGTCTGGGGCTCCTCAAACCGGATCAGGCGGCCAGACTCAAAGATGCGGGTGTGGACCGCGTCAATCACAATCTTAACACCAGCGAACGATTTCACGACGAGATCGTTTCGACGCATTCATTTCAGGACCGACTCGACACGCTGGAAACGTGTCGTGATGTCGGACTGGAACTGTGCGCCGGTATGATCGTCGGTATGGGAGAGCAACACCACGATGTCGTGGATGTGGCCATGAAACTGGCGGAAATGGATGTGGCTTCGATTCCGATCAATTTTCTGCATCCGATTGACGGGACTCCGCTGGAGGGACAGGAAAACCTCGACCCCCGCTATTGCCTCAAAGTCCTGGCCATGTTTCGCCTGACAAACCCGGGGACGGAAATCCGGATCGCCGGTGGGCGCGAACGGAATCTGCGATCGATGCAGCCCCTGGGGCTCTACGCTGCGAACTCCATGTTTGTCAGCGACTATCTGACCACGACCGGTCAACGGGCCGAAGATGATTTCCGAATGATTCAGGACCTTGGATTCGAAGTGACGGCCGGAGACTATGAATCAACACAACTGTTGCAAAAGCTGAGCCAGCCTTTCAGTGCAGAGTGTCAGCAGAACACGAGCGACTGCTGTTGATGCACTCGCAGCCGGTTGCCATGGCGCCGGACGGCGGTTTCCTGTTTGCGGATGGAACGATCTATGAAGGCTGTGCTGTTTGATTCTGCCGGTGAACCGGATGAAGTGCTTCACAGCGGCGACACTGAACTGCGTCCGCCAGGTCGAGGTGAGGTTCGAGTCCGCATGATTTCCAGCCCAGTCAACCCTTCCGACATGATGTTTGTGCGCGGCATCTACGGGATCAAACCGCAGTGTCCGCAGACACCCGGGTTTGAAGGTGTGGGAGTGGTCGAGGCGTCCGGGGGCGGACTTCGCGGCACGATCTTCAAAGGCAAACGTGTTGTCGTAATGAATTCGGCCGGTGGCAACTGGGCTGAACAGGCAGTTGTTCCGGCGACTCAGATCATTCCGATTTCCAGTGGACTGTCCGATGATCAGGCGGCGACATTCTTTGTCAATCCCGCCACGGCCTGGATTATGACTCAGGAAGTGCTGAAGGTCCCCCCTGGGAGCTGGTTGCTGCAGACGGCAGCCGGATCGGCGCTGGGACATATGATTGCTCGGCTCGGCAAACATTGTGGATTCAAGACGCTGTGTGTCATCCGTCGCGATGTCTACCGTGATTCGCTCCAGCGCGCCGGGGCGGACGCCGTCGTCGTCTTTGATCCGGCACAACATCCGCCCGAGCAGCTTCGGGACGACGTCCGAAAAGCCACTGGTTCGGAAGGAGTCCGTTATGCAGTGGATCCGGTCGGTGGGCTGACAGCTGCGGCAGTCGTGAATTGTCTGGGACAACGGGGTAGGTTGCTGCTGTTTGGTACGTTGAGCGGACAGGCTGTGGAGTTCGCACCACGTACACTCATGGAATCAGACGCATCGATCGCCGGCTTTTGGCTGGGACACTTTATGATGCAGCAGGGGCTCCTGTTCAAGTTGAAACTGGTGCGTCGACTGACCGGATTGATTCAGTCGGGAGTCCTGGAAACGCAGGTCGCGGCATGCTACCCTCTCGACGAGATCAGCAAGGCGGTGCGTGCCGCCGAGGACCAGAATGTCTCCGGAAAGATCGTACTGCAATGCACACCAGGCTGACCCTCCAGACAGCGGATCGCGCCACCGGCCTGCGATTCAGGTGCGGACTGGTCGTGGCGGTGACCGGTTTGTGCGTTGCGGCCGCAGCGGATGATCCCGGTCCGTCGCCACCGTCTGTCCGCACAGAACAGGCAAAGCTGACGGAACAGCACCAACTGCAGGAGGGCGCGGCCCAGCAGGGACTGGCGCTGTCGGAGGATCACTACTTTACGTCGACCAGTTCAACCATCCATCAGTACGACATGGCATGGAATCATCTGGCCAGCAGAGAAATTCGACTTGACGGCGTCAACCACCTCGGGGCCATCCATTATCACAACGGCTTCCTGTGGGCCGGACTTCTGCATGGACCGGAAAATGGACAGTACGACAAACAACTTGACCGCTCTATCATCGCAAAAATTCGGGCAAGCGACCTTGCCGTCGTGCAGACATGGGATATCACCAAAGATGTGACCTGGATTGATCCGGTCTGCTTCGACGGAAAATCACTGTGGGTGGGTGATCTCAGTGACCAGGGGATCCATCGATATGAATTGCAGAACGATGAATTCGTTCGAGTCGGGATTTTTCGCTACCCGTCGCCCATGCATTTCTCACAGGGAATTCGGATCGTTGGCAACAAGCTGTACACGATCCATACGTTTGGAGAGATGGACGGTCTGTTTGAATTCGACATCCCGAAAGAACTGACAGAAGCGGTGAATTCCCCGACTCGTGTCTGGCAGATCCAGGAAACTCATACTCACCTGGAAGGATTCGATTTCGTGCCGGGCACGAAGGACCAGATCTGGCATGCTCAGGGACGCTGGGTTGATCGTTATGTGCTTGATGGACTCAACCCGTAGTCCCGACACGAGCGTTTCTACCAGCAACACAGGAAATGGGACCGTTTCCGATCAGTTGGCTTGTCGTGACATGACGTTGCGACCGGTATTTGGTCGGTGCCTGCCCAGGTTCCGGATGATGATTGTGCCGCTACCAGATGGCGTCTGGCTCGAATGTCACGGTCGACGCTGGCAGCGTCGACAACGTTGCCGATGCTGCCAGCATCGGGTGTCACTCGGACATCGCACGCACGCAGGCCACGAACGGTCCTGATTGTCGCGGGACGGCCCGGCTGTCAGCGCAGATCCGATAACCGGAATGACAAGCTGCGACATCGCGGATACCTTTTGTGAACCTTCTGACGGTCCATTCATTCTGCAGATGCCACGCGAATCATTAACCCGCTGTGATTTGTGAAATACGCGAGATGCACATCCTCGAATCCGGTATCGATACTCAGCGCACCGATGACGGCAGTACGACGTTTCCGCTGGTGCTGATTTGTGAGCCAAACGATGCCACTCTCGACATGACAGCAGACTGGATTCGATTGAATCGCCGGATGCTGTATCAGAAATCCGTTCAGCATGGCGCCATCCTGTTCCGTGGATTCCCGTTGTCGTCCGATCATGACTTCGACGCGTTTGTGACAGCTTTTGGTTTGCCGGCATTTACATACGAGAACTCGCTGTCGAATGCGGTCAGAAAGAATCGGACCCCGCGCGTGTTCACGGCCAATGAAGCGCCCTCGGACGTGACGATCTGCCTGCATCACGAGATGGCTCAAACACCGGTCTATCCATCCCGACTCTTTTTCTTCTGTGAGCAACCAGCAGCAAGTGGCGGGGCCACACCACTTTGCCGCAGTGATGTCCTTTTCGAACGCATTCGGCTGGAACTCCCGGAATTTGCCGCTGACTGTCGGAACAAAGGTCTGCGATACTCGCACGTGATGCCCGGCAGCAACGATGCGGCATCAGGAATGGGACGCAGCTGGCAGAGCACCTGGAATGCCTCGACAAGGTCAGAAGCGGAAGCCCGCATGAGCGAGTTGGGATACACTTGGGCCTGGCAGGACGATGATTGTCTCAAAGTGACGACACCTGTGCTGCCGGCTGTCAAAGATCTGGATGCCCGCCGGACGTCATTCTTCAATCAACTCATCGCCGCCTTCGCAGGTTGGAAAGATGCTCGAAACGATCCGGTGAAATCAATTCGATTCGGCGATGACAGCCCGTTGGACCGTCCCACCATCGATCGCGTGATTCGGATGGCAGAAGAAATTACATTTGATCTCAAATGGCAGGCAGGAGACGTGGCGCTGGTCGACAATTATGTGACCATGCACGGGCGGCGTTCTTTCGATGGGACACGCAGCGTTCTGGCATCGCTCGTCGGCTCATCGTCTGGGCCAGGTGAGCAGCTCAGTTGAGTCGAAAAGGGGTTGATGATCCAACCTTTGACCCTGATGCATATTGGTGGTCACGCGCCCAACCGGAACAGTGGCCGCAGGTTGGCCACGGACAGGAAATCCATGTTAAAGCGACCCTTGCTCGCCCGGTCACATGACTCAACAGCCGGATTCGTTCACGAAGCCATTGCCTCATGACAAACGACCATTCCGCACGCAGCCTCAAGTGGAATGAGGGCATTTCCGGGTACCAGTGGCTGGTCCTGGTCGTCGCGTCCCTGGGTTGGGTCTTCGATGTCTTTGAAGGTCAAATCTTCGTTGCGTCGATGCGCGACGCGATGCCACAACTGCTGGGAGTTGCCTCCGCCGATGACCCCGTTGTGGCCAGGTGGAACAACTACGCCCTCGCTTCGTTTCTGCTTGGTGGTGCCTTTGGCGGCATTCTGTTCGGCATGTTGAGTGACAAAATCGGACGGTCCAAGACGATGATTGTCACGATCCTGTTCTATTCGATCTTCACGTGTGTCACTGCCTTCGCCAGCGCGGCGTGGCAAATGGTGGCACTGCGATTTCTTGTTGCCATGGGAGTTGGCGGCGAATGGGCGGTGGCCAGTGCCATGATTGCTGAGGTGATGCCAAAAAGGTCGCGCCCGGTGATGGGATCAATCTTTCACGCCTCCAGTGTGTTTGGGACCTTGATGGCAGTTGCTGTCGGCTACTTTGTCATCAGCGCACGACTGTGGGGCGATGACACGTGGCGACTGGGGTTCCTCATTGGCATTGTCCCCGCGCTGCTGGTTGTCGTCATTCGCTGGAAAATGAAGGAACCAGAACAGTGGCATCAGGCCAAGGAGCGGGAAAAACTGGACGCGACACAGGTCACCGGATCACTTCCCGATCTGTTCAACAGTCAGAATCTGCGGAACACGGTGGTTGGAGTGGCTCTCGCCACCATCGGTCTCGTCACCTTTTGGGGATGCCACATCTACGGCAAGAACGCACTGCTGAGGTCGGCGCAGATGGAAGCCCTAATTGCGGACGGAGTCAGTTTGGATGCGGTCAAGTCTGTAAAGGGCGCTGCCTACACGGCTCATTCTGCTGCGATCAAACGAGCGGAAATGAGCGGCATGTTTTTGAACACGGTGGGAGGTGGGCTCGGTCTCGTGCTGTTCGGCTGGATCTCGAACCTGCTGGGACGGAAGGGCGCTTTTATTTTCTATCACGCCGGTGGTTTTGTGATGGCCATGGTGATGTTTCTGGTGTTAATCCGTCACAACGCGCCCGTGCCGGTCCTGTGGGTCGCACTCCCGGTTTTTGGCTTCCTCACACTCGGCATGCACGCCGGCTATGCGGTCTATTTTCCGGAACTGTTTCCCACGCGTCTGCGCGGGACCGGGACGGGATTCTGCTTCAACGCCGGACGCTTCGGAACGGCGGCCGCCATCCTGCTGGCAGCGCAGATGGGCTGGGCCACGGAGCAAACGGCTCTCTACCTCGCTCCACTGTATGCGGTCGGAATCGTGGTCACACTCGCAGCAAAAGAAACCCGCGGCGAAGAATTGCCGGAATAAAGCGTGGCACCCCGTGTCAGTCCACAGCAAGATGCATGAACCCGCTCTCCTCGCTTCACAGGATACTCACCGATGACTGCACCCAGCCGCCGCTCATTCCTCGCCGCTTCCACCGCCGGAGCACTGATCACACAGCCTCTGATTGCGGCGGTCAACCGGTCGTCGGGACCAATCCGAGTCGGTCAGATTGGTACTCGGCATGCTCACGCTTCCGGCAAGATGGCCGCGTTGCGAAAATTCCCTAAGCTGTTCGAGGTCGTCGGGGTGACGGAGTCTGATGTCGAGCAGCGGAAACGGGTGCAGGATTCGCCAACGTACCGTGGCCTCAACTGGATGACGGAAGCCGAACTGCTGAACACTTCCGGGCTGGAAGCCGTGGCCGTCGAAACTCATGTTGACGGGCTGCTCGATGCGGCCGAACGCTGTGTGGCTGCCGGCAAACACATTCATCTCGACAAACCGGCTGGAACGTCGCTGTCGCAGTTCAAAAGGATCTGCACGGCAGCAGATCAACAGAACCTGATGATCCAGATGGGATACATGTTTCGCAGTAATCCGGCGTTTCGCTTCGTGTTCAGGGCGGTCCGTGAAGGATGGCTGGGAGACATTTTCCAGGTGCACTGTGAGATGAGCAAAAAGGTCAATGATGCCACACGAGGGACGCTGTCACAATATCGCGGTGGCTCCATGTTCGAACTGGGTTGCCACGTGATCGATGCCGTGGTCACCGTGCTTGGTCCACCGAAAAACGTCTCGGCCTTCAATCGCAACACCCGGCCCGATTTCGACGATCTCAAAGACACATGTTTGGCTGTCTTCGAATACCCAAACGCAACAGCGACCATCCGCAGCTCGGTGTGCGAAGTCGACGGTGGTCGGCGGCGACAGTTCATCGTCTGTGGATCGAAGGGCACCGCCGTCATTCGTCCGCTGGAACCATTTCGACTATCACTCACACTCGAATCCGCGGCCGGTGATTACCAGCGAGGAACCCATTCCATTGAACTGCCTGCATCAACGGGTCGCTATGATGGCGACATGCAGCACTTTGCGGCGGCGATCCGAGGAAACGAACCGGCCGCATACTCAACAGCCCACGACCTGGCCGTTCAGACTGCCATCCTCCGTGCCAGCGACATGCCGCTAGACAGTTGACAGTCACGGAATGATCGGAACAGAGCAGCGTCCGGTTATGCCAGCCCTGCCGTTCGAGCAGCGCCGTCAGGCCGGGCGTTCCTGGGATTGGGTCGAGTTCGGTGGTTAAAGCGGGTATGATATGCTGAGAGGAATGCCCCATGGACCATGACGTAGTGAAGCTCTTTAATTTCCGCCGGCTGTGCCTGCTGGCGAGTGTCCTGTTTTCAGGATCGACGCTGACTGCCGACGAATCCGTCCCAGGTCCGGGTACGCCGGCCGGCGTCGAGTACTTCGAAAAGCAGGTCCGACCGATTCTGGTTCAGTATTGCTATGAATGTCATGCCGGCGACGAACGTGAAGGCGGATTGTCGCTGGATTCGCGAGCTGGGGTGCTCAACGGGGGCGACACCGGGCCGGCAGTTGTAATCGAAGACGTCGACAGCAGTCTGCTGTTGCAGGCAATTCGCTACAAAAACCGCGACCTTCAAATGCCGCCGGAGAACCGGCTGAGTGACCAGGAAATCGGGGTCCTCGAAAAATGGATCGCCATGGGACTCCCGGATCCGCGACAGGAATCGACCACGGCGGCAGCGCCCACTGGCATGTCAATCGAAGAGGGACTTCGGTTCTGGTCGCTGCAACCGGTTTCCAATTTTCCGCTGCCTGAAGTGCAGAAGAGTGCATGGGGTAAAAATTCGATTGACGCGTTCATACTCGCTGGCCTGGAAGCACAGGGAATCCTGCCGGCTCCTCCTGCTGACAAGCGCAGCCTGATTCGTCGAGTCACGCTCAACCTGACCGGTCTCCCTCCGACCGTTGACGAAATGGATGCGTTTTTGAGTGACGAGTCCGATGCAGCGTACGAAAACCTGGTGGAGCGGCTGTTGGCTTCGCCGCAGTATGGCGTGCACTGGGGGCGTCACTGGCTGGATGTGGCTCGCTACGCCGATTCCAACGGGCTCGATGAAAATCTTGCGTACGGACATGCGTGGCGATATCGCGACTATGTTATTGATGCGTTCAATAACGACAAACCGTTTGATCGCTTTCTGATCGAGCAGCTGGCTGGCGACCTGGTTCCTGAATCCAGTCAGGAAACACAAACGGCCACTGGCTTTCTGGCACTGGGAGCCAAGGTGCTGGCCGAACCGGATATGGAAAAGCTGGTGATGGACACCATTGACGAACAGCTTGACACGACCGGGAAAGCGTTCATGGGCATGACGCTGGGTTGTGTGAGGTGTCATGACCACAAATTCGATCCGCTCCTCCAGACGGACTATTACGCGCTGGCGGCGATCTTCAAGAGCACACGGACCTTTTCTGACACGCGCACCGGAATCATCAAGCACTGGTACGAGCATTCATTTGCGACGGACGCCGAAAAAGAGGAACTCAAAGCAGTTGATCAGGAGATCGCAAAAAAGAAATCTGCGGCCAGCAGTTTCAAGTCCGCTGCGATGGCCGAAATTCGAAAAGAGGCTCGGTCGAAAGCGGCGGATTATCTGGCAGCCTGCGTTGGAATTAGTCCCGACGATCCCTTCAGTGAATTCGAAGTGGTCGCAAAAACGCGTGATCTGCATCCAGGGATTCTGCACCACTGTCGGATTCATCTGGAGTATCACCGCTACGACACCTTGTTCGCAGACTGGCACAACCTGATGCCGTTTGGTGCACCATTCATTGAAAAGTACTATCAACAGATCTTTGCTGCGGCCGATGAAGAATGGTCGGCTGCCACAAAAGCCGATCCTCAAACAAAAGTTCTGGACGATCCTCAGCTGGAAGCTGCCCGCCTGGCGCTCAACGATGCGTCCGGCTTTCTGGCCATTCCTCCCAAGGTGGATTACGCCTTTGACGCCGAGACTCTGCAGGAATACTACCGACTGGAAGAAGAAGCGAGAGTGATTGAAAGTCAGGCGAAAGATGCGGCCGCTGCGATGGGTGTTGGCGAACAGGAGACTCTGTCCAGTCTGCCGATTCATATTCGCGGCAGCCACCGCAACCTCGGCGACGAGGTCGTACGTGAGTTTCCGGAAGTGATGCGTACGAGCCGCGTACGGCCCGTGTTCCCCACAGCACAAGGCGGCCGACTTGAACTGGCTCGCTGGCTGGGCAGTACTCAGCATCCACTCACGGCGCGGGTCTTCGTCAATCGAGTCTGGAACTGGCATTTTGGTCGTGGCATTGTGGCATCCACCGAGAATTTTGGTCGTCTGGGCAGTCGGCCCACCCATCCGCAGCTGCTCGACTGGCTGGCTCATCGATTCATGGCATCCGGATGGAAGATCAAAGACCTGCATCGACTGATTCTGTCGTCCAGCACCTATCAAATGGCGGTGACGCATCCGGACGAGTCCATGGGGCAGGCCGCCGATCCCGAAAACAAGCTGCTCTGGAAATTTCGGCTGCAGCGACTGACGGCGGAACAACTTCGCGATTCGTTGCTGGCTGTTGCCGGGCGCCTGGACACGACGCTCGGGGGAAAAACGGTTCCGTTGCGGAATCAACAGTTTGTGTTCAATCACACTTCACAGGACCACACAAAATACAACAGCGTGCGTCGTTCAGTGTATGTCCCGGTGATTCGCAACAATCTGTACACGCTGTTTGAACAGTTTGATTTTCCGGACCCAACCATGCCGACCGGCCGTCGCAATGAAACGGTCATCGCTCCCCAGGCGCTGCTGCTGATGAATTCTGAACTGGTGGTCGCATCGGCCCAACAGATGGCGTCTCACCTGATGAATGATGCGGAGGATGACTCGCAACGGGTGTCGCTGGCTTATCGCACGGCCGTCGGTCGGCCGCCCACGTCGGCTGAAACCAATCGAGCGCTGGCCTTCATCGACGACCTCAGCGCCGCCCGAGTGACAGCAACGGGCCTGGACGAAGAAAAACGCATTCGCGTGTGGGCGATGTTTTGTCAAAGCCTGATTGCCAGCAACGAATTCATGTATCTAAGGTAATCTGCGTGAGTGATTCCATGCTGACAACTCGACGCTGTCTGCTGCAAAGTTCTGCAGTTGGATTTGGACAGCTGGCGTTCTCCGCCCTGCTGGGCCAGGAGTCTCGAGCCGGCACGTCGGCGGAGGCACTGGCAGCGAAACTGCCCATGGCCCTACCACGGGCGCGGAGGATCGTCTTCCTGTTTATGAAAGGCGGTCCGTCTCATGTCGATACCTTTGACCCCAAGCCGCTGCTGGAACGGGACAATGGCAAGCCACTGCCATTCGATTTGCCACGCGTAACGTTCGCGAAGCAGGGAAACCTGTTGAAATCTCCCTGGCGGTTCGAACGCCACGGAGCCAGCGGATTGCCCGTCAGTGAATTGTTTCCGCATGTTGCTCGACACGTCGACGATCTGTGTATCCTGCGTTCGGTTCACGGAACCAACCCGGCTCACGGCGGCGCCGCATTGAAACTGCATACCGGCACTGACCAGTTTGTGCGTCCCAGCATGGGCGCGTGGGTCACATACGGGCTGGGAACCGAGAACCAGAATCTCCCGGCATTCGTCACCATCTGTCCGACGTTAGCTCATGGTGGAGTGAACAACTGGGGAGCCGCCTTTCTGCCGGCTCACTGTCAGGGAACACCTATTGGCAACGCGAGTCAGTCGGTGAGTTCGGTGGCGGTCAGGCACATTCGCAGTCGGCATCTGACAGCGGGCGACCAGCGGAGACAATTGGACCTGCTGCGGGAGATGAACCAGGATCACATGGAAACAGTCGGGCGGAACCGGGCCCTGGAAGGACGTCTGAATTCGTTCGAACTGGCGTTTCGCATGCAGTCGGCCATGCCTGAAGCCCAGGACCTGTCGCAGGAATCCGCAGCCACTCAACAACTCTACGGCATTGATGATGCCGTGACCGAGGACTTTGGGCGGCAGTGTCTGATGGCACGACGTTTTCTGGAACGAGGAGTCCGGTTTGTCCAGGTGACTCACAGCGACAGTGAAGTGCAATGGGACCAGCATGCAGATCTGTACCACGGTCACACCAAGAACGCCGCCGAAGTCGACAAGCCGATCGCCGGGTTCCTGAGTGACCTGCGGTCCCGCGGGTTGCTGGATGACACGCTGGTGCTGTGGGGAGGCGAATTTGGCCGCACTCCGACGGCTCAGGGTTCGAATGGCCGCGATCACAACCCGCATGGATTCACGATGTGGATGGCTGGCGGCGGGGTCAGGGGCGGTTACGCGTACGGAGCTACTGACGACTATGGTTACTATGCTGCCGTGGACAAGATGCACGTGCACGATCTGCATGCCACATTGCTGCATCTGCTCGGGCTGGATCACGAACGGCTGACCTTTCGCTACGCGGGCCGCGACTTCCGACTCACCGACGTCGCAGGCAACGTGGCCACTCAGATTTTTGCGTAGCAACGCGTGGCAATCATCCGGGCTGCCGATTGTGATTGTGTTTGGGTTCACTCCCGACGGCAGATACATCATGGTCGTGTACGAGCGGCCAGGCATCGACCGGGCATCGACCGGGCCACGCTATCGCGTTTGGTGGAAAACAACGAAGATGCGAATCCGACGCTGATGACGCTGGAGCGTTACGCAGAGGCGGTGGGCAAACAGGTGGTCGTCTTGCTGTCAGAGTCGACGTCGTGACATCCATCCGTGGGCATAACGAATTGCGATGACCGGGCCGCCGTGGTCGATCATCCATTTCAAGAACGCGATCTCGCGATCTCCAGGTCGATCCCATGGTTCTGTGATTCGGTCAATTCGAATCGGAAACACCACGGTCCGACAACCGCACTCGTCAAATAGCCGTTCCGTTTGATTCTGAATCCCACTCTCAATGCTCCAGCACGACTTTGCCCTTCCATTCGCGGAAAAGCGTCTCGAGTTCGTCATCCCAATTCACATGACTGTCCAATCCAAGTGGCTCAACATTGCTGTTAAAGTTCCAGGTATCCTGGGCAGGGTCGAGATGTTGCTGGTGAGTAAGTTGACCAGATTGAAACAACTGACAGGCATACTCGCATGGAACGCTGAAATAGCCGTAGTATAATGCCAACTGAAATGGGATCGAAGAAAGTCGTGCTATCTCAACCAATTCTCGACACCATCCATTTGTAGCGTCAGAACAGATTCCCCACACCTGGCCGTTTACGACCCGCATCAATCGGAGGGGAATCGCAGGTTCCAATTCGCAAAAAAATGACACCGCGTTGTCTTCTGAGCCGCGAAAGAGCACTCCCTCGACGTTGAAACTCATACCGCAACACTCCAGTTTGAATACGAGACCAGGCGGATACCGTCCCGTGATCAGCGGGTTGTGGCCATTGACTCACGAAATACAGAACAATCGCGACCCACCACACCGCGGGATCACTTTGTTAGCTGCTTGTCTTCCGTCGGGGGGGCACGGCCCAGAGTAAATCGCACGACAGCGCGCTTGTCGTCTGACATGACTTCGGACACAGAAACGATCATCATTTTTCCATCAATGATTTCTACGCTTGTTTTTGAGTCGTTGCCGTTCGGACTGCGGCCTGACAGCTTCAATGTTGAAGTGTTCTCGTTCCATGCACCATGTGCGGTGCTGACGTCACCATTGTCCGAAAACTTCCACTGCCGGTAACAGTTACCTGTCTGGTCATAAGTAATGAGCGCGCGCCACGAAGCAGGTGCATGCCGCGGGCGCAGCACGTGAGTGTCGATTTCAAGAAACTGTTTGTTGAGAATCAATTTGCATTCTTGACGTGCGGAGAACCCGTCTTGCGCATCGGGCCGGAACACCCAGGAACCGACAAGGGCGTCAAGCACGGCGAGCTGATTGAGCGGCTCGTCCGCGGGAGGTGCTGCACAGGCCGCCTCAATGCCTAAAACGAAACTTGTGAGCCAGATACAGTACGTCGAAATTCTCAGTTGTGGCCTGGCCATGCTGCTCCTCTGCCAGCGAACGCTTAGCGTAACCCGGTTGTGGCGATACGCTTTGATTCCAAATTCGACCGGATCCGCCGCTCCGGTTCACGCAATTGTTCTGCCGCATTTTGTATCGAGTAACGGCTGGCCATCACCATGGACCGAGTAACCATATGATACTGCCAGTAAAGCCAGCGTCGAGCGAAGTACCGCCGCCGATTGTCGCCCAAGTGTGTTGTGGATCATGTTCGGCGCGAAAGTCTGATGTCAACAAGTCGATTGAGGCGCCAACTTTACCATCGGATTCGACCCACACGCGATCACCATCATTCGTGTATTTGATGGTGACATGGTCAAAACCCGCGTGCATTTGATCGACCCAAAAGTGTCGCGTATGCTCGCTTTGTGATGCCCATGTCAAGCGGTCATCAGTTTCACGTCCAACAGGTCGAGCCTGAAAGTAGACGCTGTGACCGTTTGGAAGGACTCCGCCAACGCGTGGCCCCCATGGCCCGGTCAGCATGAGTACGCAGCCGCCGAGTTTCATGCAGACCCATACCACAAAAACGGTCTTCAGCCAGCGAACAATCGCGGGTCGCTTCGATGGTTGATGGGGCGCTACTTCATTCACGGTAGTCTTGCGGCAGAAGAACCCTATATCTAGGATCAGTCGCCGGTACTGAGTATGGCGTGCGATGTGTCTGCATCTTCCATCTCCATTTCAAAACGGAGAGTCTTTATGACGGATAACGTTTACGATCAGCCGGCGGCGACGGACGATCGACCATTTCAAAACACCCAACTTCGCCGCTCGGTTGCATCGTTTGGTTCGTCGTTACTCGGTGCCGCGATGCGAGAGCACGGCGACCTTGAAAAGACGCTTTGACCGATTAGCAAACGGAGGACCTTGACCACCGTTCACGACAGTTAACTCTACGACGCTGCCGCGATGGCGATGGAGTCGCTTGAATAAGGCAGTGTGTGACAGTTCTGGAAAAATATCCCCTGCGGCAAACCCCGCATTCGCGAAAACTCCCTCCTCGGCAACAGTTTTGATCGCGACAGCCGAGTGCAGACGACGTCCAACGCGAATGTAAGTGGTCCCCTCACGGAAGCCGGGTTCACGTTCCAGAGCAGGACCGAGCCGCAGCTGATAATACCACGCCTCGACAATGATGTATCCCGAAAAAGCCACCAAGAGCATCGCCAAGGTACCAACACTTTGCAGCACGATTTCCATTTCCGTGACCGCATCCTCATCGACGAACGACCGCGATCACGGGATTGTGACGAGCGACGTTGATTTGGAAATTCGGGGTGATACCCAATTCCCGTGCATCGTTTTGTTCAAGTGAGCCGCTGCGCGGCGGGTCCATGGTAGCGATGTTTGATTTGCGATTGTAGTTTGATTTTGTGTGATGGCTTGCTGATTGTTTCTTTCACTTTCAGGGAGCTGTTCTCATGGCACACGATCACTTTTCCTCGTCGGACAGTAACGCCTCCGGCAACCCGAAGTCTCTGCGTGAACGCATGTCTCAGGATCTGCAGTTGCGGGGCATGGCGCAACGGACTCATGACGGTTACCTCCGCGAAGTTCGCAAACTGGCCTGTCATTACCACACGCCGCCCGGTCAGCTCACCGAACAACAGGTCGCCGACTATCTGCTGTATCTGATCAACGATTGTGACTTCGCGCCCGGCTCGCTGCGAGTCGCCTACAGTGGACTCAAATTCTTCTTCACCTATACCGAACCGCGCGACTGGCAGGTGCTCACGAAGCTGCGGATTCCAAAACAGAAGACGCTGCCCGATGTGTTGTCCGTCGACGAGGTTCACCAACTGATGGCGGCCGTCCGGCAGCCGCGCAATCGAGCTTATTTCTGGACGGTGTACACGCTCGGGCTGCGCATGAGTGAAGCGCTCAGCCTGCAGATTGGCGACATTGACGCCGAACGCATGCAGGTTCACGTGCATCGCGGCAAAGGGGCGAAGGACCGGTTCGTCACGCTGCCGGAATCCACACTGCACGTGCTGCGGAGTTACTGGAAGACGCACCGCAACCCGAAGTTGCTGTTTCCTCAGATCAGTCGTCGCAAGAATGCCGCCTCAACAAGCACTCGACCGATGGATCCGTCCACTGTGCAGGGCTGCATCAAGAGTGTGGTCGATGCGCTGGGCTTCACGAAGCAGATTTCGCTGCACACTCTGCGGCACAGCATCGCCACACATCTGTTTGAAGCAGGCGTGTCGCTGCGGTGGATTCAGAAGTTCCTCGGCCACAAAAACCTGCAGACCACGCTGATCTATCTGCATCTGACCGATCCGCACGAAGAGGAAGGCCGCGAAGTCCTTAACGATCTCGCTCAGCCAGGCACGCTGTTCGACGACATGTTCCAGTCACCGCCGACCGACCCGCCGTC
>JBDOMX010000153.1:0-3954 GCA_039831615.1 Planctomycetaceae bacterium | reverse complement strand
ACTAGTTAGTTTACAACCATTCCGCGCTTCGCCGGCACGGGTAGTACGGTATCAAAGTCCACAGTAGCTGCCAGTTCGCTCGCCGCGAACCCATGCAGCGAGCATTCGCCATTCAGGATCGTCCTGGGAGAGCCATCTCCGAACCCCGTTGTGTACATAGTCACCGCCGGCATCCAGGTGCAAAGGGTGCATCAACAGGCGGCTCTGCGTCGGGCGCCCCGGCTCGATCAGCCGGTCGATCGCGTTCCACGACTCCTCTGGATTCGTCTGCGTGAACTCCTCGCTGTGGCAGTTGACGCACGCGAGCCCGCTGGGCGTAGGCTGGAAGAAGATCGGGTGCACGCACGCTTGAAAGAATTCGACGTCGACATCGGGAACCGATTCGGCGGACGCTGCTGAGGGCGTAGCGGTCCGCACCCACTCAGCCAGCGTCTGCCACTCTGGATCTTCCTGAGAGTCCCAGACTTTTCCGCCTGTATGTACGGCACTGCCACCGGCCCGGGGATTGAGCGGCGCCTGTAACAGGCGGCTGTTCTGCGGGTCGCCGGGCGTCACGAGACGCGAAACCACTTCGAAGTTTGCGCGCGATTGAGTTTCGGTCCAATAGACGCTGTCATCCTCGTCCTCTTCGAGCGACTCCAGCATCAACGGCGTATGGCTTTGCCAGGTGTGGCACAGGACGCACGCCGGGTCGCCGGGATCGGGAGGCATAAAAGTTCCCCGCGATTGAACGAACATCGGCTCTATGTTGTCGCGATAAAACTCGAAGTCGAGCCCAGACTGCGCCTCCGAGCATCCACTCAGCAGCGCGACCGCGACTACCGCCAATCCACACAGCGTGACGTGGGCCGAACGCTGCCGCACCCGAGTCAGTCCGCTCACCGAGCCGTCCCGGCCGGTAACACGTGCGTGGAGTTCCGTTTCGGTCCGAAGCCGACGGAGATTCGCGCGACGATATCATGCGTCTCGGTATCCAAAGCGACGGTCTCCATCGAGCCCACGAGACTGACGTACAGCGTTCGGCTGTCGGGTGTCGCGGTAAGCCACTGTGGAGACGGCCCAACGTCGATCCCGCCGAGAAACTCAAGCTCGGGCAAAGACCACGCGTAGACACGGCTGTCGAGCCGGCTCGCGTACCAGAGGGCGGACTGATCAGGAAGGACCAGGAGTCCATGGCCCGTGCCGTCTTGAATCCCGTCGAAGGTCTGCTGTGAGACGGGCACGGGAGGCGGGCTGATGAAATCGACCGCCTCGCGTCGATCCCAGTCCACGACGAAGAACCCGTTCAGTCGGGTACCCTGGGCGAATACCCGCTTCGCCGAACCGTCGGCGTTGGACTCGATGGCCATGGGGCGCACGCGGTGGCCGCCAAGCGAGATCCCCCACAGGACTTCGTAAGTACTGGCGTCGATCACCTGTATCGTGGGCTCATCTGTCGTAGCAGGCGTCGCACCAAGCCCCGCGATTACATATTTATTGTCCGCGGTCACGTAAACGTTGTGCACGCCGTGGAGCACGGGGATGGTCTTAACGACTTCGTGGGAGTCCAGGTCGATGACCTGGACAAACGGTGCGTCGCGAATGCCGACAAATATTTTTCCATAAACTTTGTTGACCACGAGCTTGTTCGGCCGTTCTCTCAACGGAATCCGCTCGACTAGTTCGAGCGTCGCTGTGTCGACGACGTCGACCGTGTGGTCGTGTTCGTTTGCAAGGTAGTAGTACGTTCCGTCAGGGTGGTTGACGACCGCATGCGCTTTGGGTACGCCGTCGATGACTCCCAATATTTCGTTCGTGCTCGGATCGATGATGTGCGTATTGCTTCCGGCGTAATTGGTCTGGAGGATTCGGACCACCGTATCGGTCTGAGCTAGCAGGGATGACGCCGCAAACAAGCTCACTCCCAAACACGCTGACACCAATTGTCGTTTTGTACGATCGTTATTCATTAGATCACCTCCTACACGTTGACATAGACGCTGACCACAACACCCTAGCTCGATAATACGCTTACCATCCAGTTATTGAAGCCGATCCAAAAGTCTGTCTGGTGAATAGCGTGGCGCACGCCGCTTGATTCCATGCCGAGAACGATGATGCCGGCCACGTAAATCGGATGAACGACTCGACGCCGAGAGAAGTTGTACGCGATCAAAAAGGCTGTCATCAGAACCTCGATCATCGACCTTCTCCGGTCCGATTTCCGCCAATTCCTCTCCCCCAGATACGCGGCAGCTTGCATGTTAACCGTTAACCAATGGCTGCTATCGGCCAAAAAGCGGACATATGCGCTTCGGGCAGTGTGCGCGCAGTGGATTAGTCAAGAAATCATCACAGTTCTTGGAGACTGCGCATGGTTCTCCCAGCGTGTCGGCTTTTCAGGTATCTGGTCGGCGGTGGCCTGAACCTGACCAGTAACATTAGTCACCCTGGAAACGATTGTGTGCTCGCCCCGTGTAGCATCGTTCCAAGAGTAGCTAAACAGTTTCCACGAGTATTGGGTCGACTCCGAGTCTATCTCCGCCGCTCGCCAGGGGCCGTCATTGATTTTCACTTCCACCGACCGTAGTGGAGTGCCGTCGTTCAACACAAATCCCGTGATCTTATGACCGTCATCATTGCGGGTGACACGAATGATGGAGGACTTGAGCTGTATTTTCGTAACGGAGCGCTCTTCCCATCGTTCTACGTCTCCGATATCGCGGCGACTCAGAGTGACGTAATCGCGTGCCATAAACCGGCCCATGAAGCGGCGGTCTTGGACATGGATCTGGTCCAGCCATTTCACATTTGCGACGCCGTACCAGCCAGGAACGATCAGTCGTACCGGTGCGCCATGGTATAGATTCAGGGGTTCGCCGTTCATCTCGTAGGCCAACATTACTTCTGAACGTAAGGCATCCGAAAAATGCATACTGCGACCAAAGTTCTGCTCTGCATCCACATTGCGGATATTTTCAGTGCCTTTGTCGGCACCGTAGAACACCACTTCGATGCCACCACTTTGTATCCTTGCTTCGAGTAACAGTTCACGCAGGCTCACGCCACCCCAGCGGGCGTTGCCTATCAGGCCATGAAACAGGGCAGCGCGGTTCCCGCCGCATTCAAAACCCACATCGATTTCTACTTTGGGAAGGCTCCTTAATTCCGCAAGGGTGATTTCTACAGCGTTATCCACCATGCCGTTGATCCGGAGTCGGTATTCATTCTCGGGAATCACTGGTTGGTTGTAGTGTTGAACGATGTAGAAATCGTCATTCGGCGTGTAGAAAGAATCGATGTATCGTGTATCTAGAAAATGAACTGCACCAGGTATGACCGGAGGAGCCGTAAAATTCTCGGGCACATCAGTGAATTGCACGAGTTCTTCGTTTTGAGCTAATGCAAGTTTCGACCAAAATGGCATACTCGCCGTGGCGGCGACCCCGCCGATGACGAGTCCACCTTTAAGGACGTTACGTCTTTGCTGTTTCCTTCTCTCGGACATGGTGATCTGACGAGTTTCTCTAAGTGACCACATTGCGCTTTCCTTTCGGCCAGCTCCAGTCGTATGCATCCGTTTGCATATTAACTGTTAACCGACGTCTGCTTCCGGCCAGGAGCAGACAGTCAGCACAATCCCAATACGTAAACATTGAACGGTTGCTTGGGGAAAGCAGAGATTCGAAATCTCACTGCGCCAACTGGGCTTCGTACTCTGCTGCTCGAGCCCTCGCGCCTCTGACCACGTTGATGATGCCGTAGTTCTGCTCATGGCAAGCGAATTCGAACAAGCGTGGCTGGTCCATCATAGGAAGAGGAACCTCGATGGTCCAAGGCGCCTCCCATGTCGATGGATCTGTAACCGTGGCCTCCCATAGGAGTGTGTCGTCGGTAACTCGGGTGAAACGTTCCACGAGGCGCAGGTCGCCCGCTGAGCCTTCCCATTTCCGTTTCTCGTGAAAGTTTGTCGTC
>JBDOMX010000702.1:0-3954 GCA_039831615.1 Planctomycetaceae bacterium | reverse complement strand
ATGAGATATCTCGTCTTCCAAAACTAAAACCCAAGGAATCGATCACCGGACAATTTACAGAACAAATGTTGCTTTACCGGTCCCTCTCCACAGTCGGTGGATAATTATATACCTTCACATACACAATTCAACCAGTATTGTTTTGACCTACATCGCGAAGAGTCGCACGGGAGATATCATTGGTCAGGTTTTGCAATGGTCCAACAACAGGTCCAGCCATGCAGCGAAGTCAGCAGGAACTCAAGTGATGCGTCGACCAGCTCAGATCCTTCCTGCCGCGACACTCGTTGTTTTCGGAATTATTCTGCTGATCCGAACGCGCGCTGACTCAGAGTCCGCAGGCCGGAACGACGTCGTGCCACAGTCAGCGAACAGGCCGAACACGATCGTCGATCCGACAGCGGAGCGGCCCGCGACGGCGCGGTAGGTACGAGAGAAGCGACAGTTTCAGTTCCCTGCCGGATGAAGAATGCGGATTGCACCGGTCTGCGACGTGCCGAAGCTCTGGTCTGTGAACCACACCAACGAGAACCGCGAATGCACACGAATGGGCGCTGCGTGCGAAACACAGGTGAACGAGTTGAGTCAGCTGCGCTGGTTCGAATTCTGTTGAACTCAGCGTTCAGCTCAATTCGGCCAACGGCTGGCCGTTCTCTTCCACGAAATACCGTGGGCGACCGCGGTCGTCGAGGTACGTGCCGTCCAGCGGGACCTCCATGTGGCGGTAAATTGTTGCGGCCAGATCCGCCGGAGTCACCGGACGCTCTTTGATCGCTCCACCATCATTGGTGCTGGCGCCGATCACCTGTCCATGTCGCAGTCCGCCACCTGCCAGGCACATCGACATGACGACAGGCCAGTGGTTTCGTCCATCGATACTGTTCTGAGTTCCCATGTTGGGCGTGCGGCCGAATTCCCCCATGCCGATGACCAGCACCTCGTCCAGCAGCCCGCGGTCATCGAGATCACTCACCAACGTTGTGATCAAATGATCAAACAAAGGCAGCAACGGCTGCAGTCCCTTTGAGATCCCCCCATAGACGCCACCTGGGATTCCGTGATTATCCCACGTGCCGGATGCCGTGTGATAACTTAAGTCCAGGGTGACGAAACTCACGCCGGACTCAACCAGTCGCCGCGCCAGCAAAGCCTGTTGACACCACAGGTGGTCGCCGTACCGCTGCCGCGACTTTTGCGGTTCAGCAGAAATATCGAATGCCTGCTGAGCTCTGCCTCCCAGGACCATGTCGTAAGCCTGCCGGCCGTAAGCATCCAGTGCATCGACTGCACCCGACTGATCCAG
This sequence comes from Planctomycetaceae bacterium, assembly GCA_039831615.1. GTDB lineage: Bacteria > Planctomycetota > Planctomycetia > Planctomycetales > Planctomycetaceae > S139-18. The sequence continues at coordinate 2,651 of JBDOMX010000702.1, read as the reverse complement.
CCCCACACGAACCAGATCCAGATCCTTCATCAGGCTGCGCCGATCCGACAGACGGTCAAAGTTCAGCTGTCCTGGCAGGGTGAGCAGATCCGCTCCGGTATTTTGATTGAGCCGTTTGCCAAGCGAATCATAGGCAGGCAGAACGGCTGCCTGATTGCCGATGAACGGATCATACGCTCGGCCCAGCCATCCGCCCCAGGCGATGTGTGAATTGGATTTTTTGAAGGCCACGTAGGGCGGCATGGTGGGGTGATTGGCGCCTCGATGTTTGGCCACGATCGAAGCGATCGCGGGATAGCGATCTCCCTTGGGATTGGATCGAGGAGCGGCCTCACGATTTCCGGTCTGCATGACCTGATTCGGTTCATGACTGCTCTTGCGACAATCGACCGATCGGATCAACGTGAATTGATCGAGCATCGCTGCCTGTTTGGGCAGATGCTCACAGATGATCGTTCCCGGCAGCGCTGTGGAAATGTGCCCGAATGGTCCACGATTGTTGAATGGACGGTCCGGCTTGGGATCCCAGGTATCAATGTTACTGGGGCCACCCGTCATCCAGAGCAGGATGACACTTTTGCGGCTCATCGGTTTACCGACTTCCGACGCTGCTGCGCGCGCCTTCAGGAGCCGGGGCAGGCTGAGCCCCGCCATGCCGGCAAAGCCCGCCTTGAGCATATTTCGACGGCTGCCAACCACGAGTCCTTCGTGGGCCAGCGGATAATAGTTGGCAAAAGCATGATCAGAGTGATGCATGAACGACGCACCTTTGTCGGGAAACAGAAGCCTCTATCATCCTCTCGAGGTGCTGCCAAGTCTATCGTGATTTCCCCCAGCCGGGTCACTTCCGGTCGTCGAGTGTCGATTTCCCGCAGGTGGTGACCGATTTTAAGGTCACACGATTTGAATCAACTTCCATCGTCCGGTCAGAAATCGCCCCATCATCAGCACACCCATCACCAGGACATGGACCGTGGCCGTCCACCACACGTGATGAATTTCGCTGCCTTCCTGCCGCACGATCCACCAGGCGGGAAGAGCCATGATGAACCAGCTGGAGAACATGGTCAGCAACATCGGAAACACGGTATCGCCTGCGCCACGCAACGACGAAGCGAACACGACCGCCAGAGCGTCGAACACCGAATACACGGCCACAAACTGCAACAGCATGGCAGCGGTCGGCAGGATGGATTCGATGGCTTCCACGCCTTTCCCCGACTGAGCGAATGCCAGGAACGGCTGCAGGCAGAGGACAGGAAACACGACCAGCATGACGGCCATTGCCCCGGTCCATACGGTCGCCAGAATCACGGCATTCCATGTCGTGCGGGTTGCTGCTGCTTTGAGATCTGCGCCGATGTGGTGACCAACCAGTGTCTGCACGGCTGTTCCAAATCCCAGCAGGGGAACATAAATCAGGGCATTGATTCCAAACGCCAGATTCGATGCCGCCAGTGCATCCCGGCTGAGGCTTCCCAGAATAAACAGGAACGCAGTGAAGCCAAGATTGTCAACGAAATAATGAGCACCGCTGGGAAATCCGAACCGGAGAAACTTCACGAGCAGTTCACGGTCTGGTTTCCAGCAGGCGAACAGCCGGAACTGTCGTCGATTCGCTTTCCGCGTGATCAGCGTTGTGTAAATGACGACTTCGCAGAACCGTGCCGATAACGTTGCCAGCGCCGCTCCTTGAATGCCCAGGGCAGGAAAGCCGGCCCGCCCGAAAATCAGCAGATAGTCCACTCCAAAGTTCACCATCACGCTGAACAGATTGACCGCCAGAATCACGCGAGTTCGACGGCGTCCGCTGTAGAAACAACTGAGCGCCGTCGTCAGCATCATCAAGGGGCACCCCAGGCACAACGTGTCAAAGTACGCTTTTTCTTCTGCGATGACGGCAGCAGGTTGAGTTGTCAGTGACAGCGCAGGTCCTGAGATGAGTGGGCACAACATCAGCAGCGTCCCGCAGACCAGGGCCAGCCAGATTGCCTGCCACAATGAAGCCATCATCTTTTGTGGCTGTCCGGCCCCGTCGAACTGCGCAATGAACGTGTTCGCGTACAGAATCATGCCGATGGGAATACACACGATCGTCCAGTACATCATGCCGGCGGGAGTGACAGCAGCGAGTGAATCACGAGACCAGCCCGTGAGCATCGCTCGATCGGCGGCATTCATGATGGACAAAGTCCCGGCGCTCAGCATCAGTGGCACGGCGACCTGCAGCAGCTCACGCAAACTGCCGGCTGCCGGCCCGGCGTCTGGAGGATCAGGAGCGGACGGAGACATCAGGATCCAACGAGGAAAGAATGAAACCCCCAAACAGCTTCAGGAGTCACAGGGCAAATAACAGAAACCAGAAACCGCCGGCGTGTGACTTATGTCCACAATCGCCGGCATCACGCCTGCGGGATGTGGGGTACTCTGGCCTTCCTGATCAGCGTCCGACAGTACGGGTTCGAATCCATTCCTGGACATTCATGCTTCACGTTCCGGAACGGTCTCTGAGCTGCTGAGCGGGCTTTCGACATCGTCACCCGCTGGTTCGGGAATCATCGTGCCTGCTGCCAGCATCCCCAGCCAGGTAAGTGAGACTCCAAGCACGACATTCATCGCCACGTTCACAATGGCAGCCCCGACACGACCGT
>JBDOMX010001015.1:0-17840 GCA_039831615.1 Planctomycetaceae bacterium | reverse complement strand
GTGAATTTTCACGGTCAGCGTTTGATTCATGCCGCTTGTCACCACGACCGATGCCTCCTGATCAAGAGCGCGACGGGCCTGACTGATTCGGCGCCCGGATTCGTCGAAAACCTGAATGACCGGCTGCATCAGGGAATCGATCCGGGCCGCTTCAGATCGGATTGTGACTGTCTGTCCGGAATTGACGGCGAGTTTGTAAATATCCACGTCCCCGGCAGCATCGGCGCGTGCGTTCACGATCTGATTGATTGTTAAGTCCTGGGCCACCTCTGTGGTGTTGTTGGGTTCAGCTTCCCTGGTCTCCGGCAATGTGTCGACACGAAATGTGCGAGGGTTACTGATGCCAAACAGACCTCGCAGCCGGACTTCGTAATAGCCTGGTTCGACATTCTCACCGATCGACACGTCGAACGTATTTGCGATCACGGTGCCCGCTTCGTTCTTTGCCGGAATGGCCTTGATCGCCGGGTCACTGAACAGCATTTCCGCCAGCTCGTCGGCATCCGTACTTTCAGTGACCGCAACCTGCAACGTCGAGCCTGCAGCGCCCCCCTGGGGATAAACAGCGCTCAGGCGAATCTGCGGCAGCTGTGCGGTCGCTGCAGGAACCAGCCCGCACATCAGGATCAGTGCAGCAGGAATCGAGGGGAGTCGTGTCATGGCGAGTCGCCAGTGGAAGAAAGTGAGGTGGAGGGACGGCATAGCAAATGCAAGGTCGCCAGTCCTGCCCGACCATGAATATGACGTTTACAGGTGGGGAATTATCGCGAGCAGATCTGTGCCCAGTGAATTTCGGGCTGTCAACCGGGCTCGCGGTCAAATCCAGGGGGGGAGGGACAGGTGAGCCAATCTTACCAGGCAAGTCGACTAATGGTTAAACAGGAATTCCTTCGTGTTGATCAGTGCCCAAAGAATATCTTCGTACGCGGCGGGGATGTTGTCATTGTGGGACTCGATGTATGTGAGGGCCACCTGCAGTTCGTCAGACTCGGCTGTTCGCGAGAAGGCCGCCCGATAGAGTTCCTGAATCCGCTCCTCATGGGGCCGTTCAGTCTCTGCCGCCAGGGATTTCGCCCGCGCTCCATCTTTTCCAATTTTATTCTGGACTTCGCTGCTGTTGAGCAGGTGCAGGCTTTGAGCCAGATTTGCGTCGGGACTGCGCTCACATTCGCAGGCAGTATCACCGGCGGGCTGTCCAAATACTTTCAGGAAGTATGGCACGTTGGAACTATCGACCAGCTGGAGGGCTCGTGTTCCGGCCGGCATATCGGCGAACGCCTCCGACGTCCCCGTCACCTTGTGAAAGGCATCGTAAAGTGCTTCTGCCGGCAGGCGGCGCGGGTAGTAACGAGAGAAGTTCTGTTTGTCACTTTCATTGTATTCGTTCGGGATCGCGCTTAACTGATACGTCTGCGAATTGCAGATCGTGCGGACCATTTCTTTGAGGTCGTAACCTGATTCGACGAAGTGCTTTGCCAGAGCATCGAGCAATTCCGGATTGGTCGGAGGATTGGTTTCCCGCATATCGTCTTCCGGTTCGACGATGCCGCGATTGAAGAAATGCTTCCAATAGCGGTTGACCAGTGTGCGGGCGAAAAACGGATTCTCCGGTGATCGCATCCATGCGGCGAGTTGAGCTCGAGGATCTTCTTCGGCCGGCACTGCGACGGGCACTGCGCCGAGGCCGGAAGGCTTCAGCTCAGCTCCGCTGCGGGGATTTTTTGCGGTGGCCACGCCTGAGTTATGTACGAGCCTCTGGTCGCGGGTGTTTGCCTGAGCGTTCGCGATCGGCTGCTTGCCAACCTGACTGAAGAACGCAGCCAGACTGTAATAGTCGTTCTGGCTCCAGCGTTCGAACGGATGATGGTGGCAACGGGCGCACTGAATTCGGACGCCCAGAAACAGCTGGGCTGTATCTTCGACCTGCTCTTCCGACTGATCCACTTCGCGGTACCATGTTACCGCCGGATTGATGGCGGGAACCCCTGTGGCCGTCAGCAGATCGGCGACGAACTCATCATACGGTTTGTTGTCGTAGATACTGTCGCGTATCCAGCGATGGAACAGAAATGTGCCCTGTTTGTCTTCGCCTTTTGTCCGTTTGTTTCGCAGGACAAAATTCCACTTGTTGGCGAAATTATCGGCGTATTCATCGCTGTCTAGGAGTTGATCGATCAGTCGGGCGCGCTTGTCAGGTTGTTCATTCTGCAGGAACGAATCGACCTGCGATTCTTCCGGCAGACTTCCCGTGATGTCGAGCGAGACGCGACGCAGGAATGTTGCATCGTCACTGCGTCCTGACGGTGGGATGCCAAGCAGCTTCAGTTTGTTGAAGACCGCACTGTCGACGAGGTTCGTGGCCTCAGGGATTTCTGAAGTATCGGCCCCCAACGGAATCGTCGCACGGTAGGTCGACACCTGGCCCTGATAGCGCGCCATCACTGCGACTTCGCCGGCCAGCGTGAGCGTGCTGACAAGCGCGGTTTCACTGCATTCAGCCATTTCAGTGTCGTTCGCTTCGTACAAGGCCATCCTTGTCACGTCTTCCATGGATCCATCGCTGTAGGTCGCGATGACACAAATCTGTTGTTCCGCCTGTTGTGTCATCACGCGAGCTTCCGGGTAACATTGAATTCCAACGACTTCCGGAGCAGACGCGTCGCCGTACGGCATGCCCTGTTCGATCCAGCGAACCAGCATGCGATACTCATAGCTGTCGCTTTCCATGCGCTTGCCGCCGCCGTGAGGTGTTTCGCCGATCGATTTTTTGACGAGCAGGCTTTCGGCAGGAGCACCAGGGAACGCGCGCCGGCCACGATTTTCCTTACGGATGAATTCGTAATCTTCATCCGGATAGAAACCGAGCAGAGACAGTTTGAATCCGTTTTGTCCTCCCGATTTTCCGTGGCAGCCACCACTGTTGCAGCCCAGACGGGTGAAAATTGGAACGATCTGGTTTCGAAAGCTAATGGGCAGTGGTGTTGCAAACCCACTGACCACGATCGGTGTCTGATAAGTCGCCTGATCGCCCCACGCAGCACTGACAGTTGCTTCGCCGTCAGCGAGAGGTGTCACCAGCCCACTGTCATCGACAGCAACAACACCTTCAGGAGCGACGCTCCAGGTAATGTCGCGCGTGACGTCCGTGACGGGACCAGCCGGATCCATTGCTGTCACATAGAGTTGCTGACGCGCATCACGACTGCGAATGTGGATGCTGCCGGATTCCGGCACAGGATCGATTTTGATTTGGACGCCGTCGGCCACCAGTGTTGAACAGGTGACGAGAATGACAATCACAGGAGACAGTGGTCGCATCATGACACGCAACTCCGGTGGGAAGTGGCATCTTGCCGGTGAGGAAGGAAGTCAGAGGGAGCACAGGACATAGTATCCGCAAAATTCAGGCGGATGAACAGCTATCAGCCTAGAAGATACTGGGGTGGAGTCAAGAATCAGACGTCAGTTTGGAGGTCCAACCAATAACTGTGGCGGGATAGGCAGGCTTGAGGTTGACAATTGCAGTTATTCCCGCTCGTTTTGACTGAGATCACCGCGACCGATTGTCGTCCAGGGCTCTCGGCTTAGAATAGGAGGTGAGTTACCCGCCCGGTTCAGGCACTCGACAACGAACTGCCAGGACAGGCATGATTTCCACGAACAGAGAGGCAATCCGGTGTCGCTGGATTCCATTGATACGGCACTTGAAGCACTCCGGCACGGCAAAATGATCATTGTCGTCGACGACGAAGACCGGGAGAATGAAGGCGACTTCATCTGTGCGGCCGATACGATTACGCCTCAACAGGTCGACTTCATGCTGCGAATCGGACGTGGCACGATGTGCGTGCCGATGTCGGAAGAGGAAGCTGAGCGGCTGCAATTGAGGCCCGTTGTCGACGGCAGCCAGAATACGGCCCCACAGCAAACCGCATTTCTAATGGCGGTCGACCATGTCAATGCGGGGACCGGCGTGAGTGCGGACAACCGAGCGACGACCATTCGTGAACTGGCCAATCCGGCAAGCCGACCGGATGATTTCGTTCTGCCTGGCCACGTCTCACCGTTGAAAGCGCTCGATGGTGGAGTCCTGCGACGGGCCGGCCATACAGAAGCCTCCGTTGACCTGATGCGGCTCTCGGGGCATCGTCCGGTCGGGGTGTTGATTGAGATCTGCAGCCAGACTGGAATGGGAATGGCAGATCTCAAAGAGCTGCGCGGGCTTGCCGAAGAGTATGCCATTCCGATGATTACGATTGAGGATCTGATCCGTCACCGCAGGCTGCGCGAGCAGCTGATTACACGCGCCGTCGAAGTGGAAATCCCGACTCGAGAGTGCGGTTCACTGACTGTCATTTGCTATTCGGTGTCGCACGATGATCAGGAACCGCTGGCGCTGGTCTGGGGAAACCTGGCACAGGCAGACGCTCCGCTCGTGCGCATGCATTCGTCATGCTTCACCGGTGATGTCCTTGATTCCCTTCGATGTGACTGTGGGGACCAACTGCACCTGGCCATGAAGATGATTTTTGAGGAAGGGACCGGTGCCGTCGTCTATCTGCCTCAGGAAGGCCGGGGGATTGGACTGATGGCAAAACTGCGAGCTTACAAACTCCAGGACGAGGGGCTGGATACTGTCGAAGCCAACCACCGACTGGGTTACAAAGCCGACATGCGTGACTACATGGTTGGCCTGCAGATTCTAAAAGACCTGGGTCTCAGCAAGGTGCGCCTGCTGACGAACAACCCAAAGAAGACCGACGCCTTCGTCTATTCCGGTGTGGACCTGAATGTCGTCGAACAGGTGCCCATCGTGGCACCGCCGCACGAACGCCGGAGTAACTACATGGAGACCAAGAAGACAAAGATGGGTCACCTGCTGCCGGATTCGGAATGAAGCCGTCCAGGTTGTGGCCGTCAGTCTTCAGAGAAGCGAGGCGACCGCCACCGCTGCAGCGGCCGCCGTTCAACCAGGCCCTGAGTTCACCGTTCGAAGCAGGCTGTCGACGAACGCTGCTCCGGGTTGAAAAAAACGCCCCGACACATTCCTGTGGCGGGGCGTTTTGATTCTGCAACTGGTGGATCGGCGCCGACCATCTAAGCGGCCGCCGAATCTCCGTTCGGAAGCAGGGACTCATCGCCCCTGGCCATTTCCTCGGTGATGATGAACTTCGAGCCTCGCTCCACTTCCGGCAGCTCGAACATAATATCAAACATCACATGCTCGACGATGCTTCTTAGTCCACGGGCACCCGTATCCCGTTCTCTGGCGACACGAGCGATTTGTTCCAGCGCGCCAACCGTGAATTCCAGGGTGCACTCCTCCATTTCGAACAGCTTCTCGTACTGACGAATCAATGCATTCCTGGGTTCGGTCAGAATCCTGACGAGAGCCTGCTCCGAGAGCGGGGCGAGACTGCCCAGCACCGGCAGCCGACCGAGCAGTTCCGGAATGAGCCCAAATTCCATGACGTCATCGACAGTAGCCTGAGCCAGCAGGTTCTCTCGTTCCTGGTCGTCTACACCGGCACCCGAGGCATTCCCGAAGCCGATCACCTTGCGACCCAGTCGCTGAGCGATGATGTCTTCCAGACCGACGAATGTTCCGCCGCAAATGAAGAGGATGTTCGTGGTGTCGAGCTGAATGTACTGCTGTTCGGGATGCTTGCGTCCGCCCTGCGGCGGCACATTGGCAACTGTTCCTTCCAGCATCTTCAGCAGCGCCTGCTGAACACCTTCACCTGACACATCTCGTGTGATCGAGACGTTTTGGCTGGTCTTGCCGATCTTGTCGATCTCATCGATAAACACGATTCCTCTTTGAGCAGCTTCGATGTCAAAATCGGCTGCATGCAGCAACTTCAAGAGCAGATTCTCGACGTCTTCCCCCACGTAACCTGCTTCGGTCAGCGTGGTCGCATCGCCGATTGCGAATGGAACCTGCAGCACACGGGCGAGTGTCTTAGCCAGTAACGTCTTGCCACAGCCTGTCGGGCCAATCAGCAGGATGTTTGACTTTTCGATTTCGATGCCGTCGTCATCGTGCTCCAGCAGGTGCATCAACCGCTTGTAGTGACTGTGGACGGCCACAGACAACAGCTTTTTGGAGCGATCCTGTCCGATCACGTATTCGTCCAGTTCCGCCACGAGTTCACGGGGCGAAGGGACTTTCGTGAACAACTGCTTGTGAGATCCCCGGCGACGTTTCTCCTGATCCAGGATGGACGTACACAGATCGATGCATTCACCACAGATGTAGACATCGTCCGGGCCTTCGACGAGCGGTCCGACTTCCCGGTAGTTCTTCCGGCAAAAGGAACAGTTGGCGTTCCGTTTTCCCTGAGCAGTCTTCTTGCCGGTTCCAAAATCCTTACCAGTTGGCATCACTTGTCCTTTGGGTCGTCACGGAACCTCTCACTGCGACTCCTGACTTTGGAGGAAAGTCCGACGCAGCTGCGAATTCGATGAACGGATGACAGGTCTCCGGAATTGTCAGCGTCCCTGCCAACGATATCTCAATTGTTTCCTCATGTGACGCTGTCGTCGCAGCCGCCTCCGACTGCACAGGGCTGTTAACCCGTGACAACGTCACTCAGTTTTCATTAGCAAATGGCCCGGTCAGTCCTATGAGTCACTGACGGTGCCTTTCAACTGTTCCTCTGAGTCCGCAGGCTCAGTTGTCGGCATCGACCTTGAACCGCTGGCCGATGCGTTCATGTCTTGTTCACACGCACTTGCGGATGGAACAGATGTTCTGACCGTCGATTCCATCGAATCCGCATGATCCTCGTTGTCAGAGCTCGTGGCAGCGGAAGACGTCTGACCTTCTTTTAACCGGTCGATCAACTGACCTTTGATGGATCGGAATTCTTCCTGAGACAGGTCACCTTTGCGGCGCAAATCGTTGATAGCAGTCAGCATCTGCCGGTCGACTTCGGCAGGATCCGAATCTTCGGTCGCTCGTGTTACCAGACGAGCAATCAACCAGATGAAGATGATCAGCGCAATGAGTACAATTACAAAGATCGACCACGAGTCAGTCCCGATGGGAATTCCTCTGAGTCCCCACAATTCGAAATTCATAACACATTCCCACGAAACGGTTTAAGGATCGCGGTTGACCGCTGATGGTCGTTTTCGGTCACACTTAAACATTCTAGCAACCGCAATGCCAAACAGCCAGAAAGTTTGTGATCAGGGGTTTTTGCGGCCCACAGCGGCCAAACCCGCCGCACGGTGGCCCGGGTGCGGCCGGCTCGGCAGGAAATCACCGACCTGCCGACTGCGTTCCCGTCCGACCGTGACATGCGCGTTGTCAACATTACATTGGCGATGGCAAAACCGTTGTGTCGCAAGTCCCATCTGATACCCGGGCTTTTCGAAACAGTTCCTGTCGACTGATCATCCATGGCCCATGACTGTGCCGTCGGATTGTCCACACAAGACGCGGACCTGGGCAATCAGCTGACACACTGCAGCACGGTGATGGGCAAGACCTGCCAGGGAGACATGAACTGAATAGATCTGAGCAAGTCGCCAGTTCAGTTGATCCCAGTCATCAGATCCTTCCCGCGGAATCTTCAGGTCCTTCGCATTTCCTCTGACCATTCTCAAGCAGTCGATCAGCTGACGGAAATACACGTAGGCCGCGTCTGACATTTCACGAAGTTCATCGGTCAGTAATGCTGCGGAATGTGCCGCATGCAGTGCATCCTGAGTATTGGCTGTTCTCAGCGAGATATGCTGTCGACCAAATATGAGCTGCAGGGCCTGGATGGAATACTCAATATCAACCAGGCAACCTTCGCTTAGCTTTGCATGGATCGTGCCCGGCTGAACATGTTGACGGACCTGCTGTTCTCGCAGTCCGTTCATCGCTGCAAAGTCGACCGGCCGGCCGTCGTAAACGACTCGATCGCGCACATCCATTACCCGCCGCCCCAACCCCACATCAGCCCCGAAGCTCCGCAGTTTGATCAGCGACTGCCGTTCATAAGGCCACGCGCTTCCGGTCCTTGAATAGTAAGTTTCAAATTGTTCGATGGAAACAGCTGGCGACCCGGCCTGCCCCCACGGTCGCATGCGAAGGTCGATTTCAAAGATGCCGTCACGCCGCGACGCCAGGATTTCCGTCGCCCTGGTCAATAATCGTTCGAACCAGCGCCCGACAAGGTGATCACCCGGACTGTCGTAGATCAGCAGGAGTTCAACATCTGACGCGTAGCCCATCTCCACACCGCCGAATTTTCCAAGACCGACGAGTGACCAGCGACACTCTGGAACCTGTGCGGACGATCCGTAACGCTCCGACAGCTCGTTCCACGCGATGTGAACAGCCATCTCCAGACCGACTTCGGCCAGCGCCGTGATTTCCCGACTGAAATCACCAAATGCTCGACAGTGTCCGAGCACATGTCTAAGTTCAATCCGAAACAGTTGCCGGTCCTTGAACTGGTTGAGCACATCAACTTTGGAGCACGCCTCATTGCTTTCCGAGGCCGTCTCTAAAGCTGAGAGTAGTTCCTGCCGCAGCGTCGCGCCGTCAATGGGGCAACTCAGCGTGTCCGGAGCCGCGAGAAACGGGATCAGGTGTGATTCATGCTGAAGCGCATCTTCCCACAAGTGTCGACTGAGGCCAAGAACACGGGCGGCACGGCTGAGAACGTCAGGGTTGCGCAAAGCCAACGCGTTTTCTGCGTGAACACTGTCGCGGAGCAGCGTCTGCAGAAGCCGTCGAAATCTCAGCAGCACGCGTCCAGGATCAGCACTCGTCGGCAACCACAACGTGAATTTCTGGATTAACGTGACAGCCGTGTGAACTTCCTGGATTCGTGATTGAGTCAACGGCACCTCGCGATCTGATTCAGTGATCCACAATTCATCGCGGACCTGATCGTGTTCGGCGTCAATTCGGGCACGTCGAATTCGAAAACCCCACAGATTAAGTGCATTCGAGAGTTCGAACAGGAACCCTGGATTGTCTGCCGAGCTGATAGTGACGACGGTTGCCGAATGATCTGCAGCGGGTCGATCGACGATCTGCAGGTCGGACAATACCGGATTGTCGCGACGATTCTCCGCCATGCGCAGGCAGAATTGCGCGATCAATTCCTCTCGCACCGCTTCAAGTCCCTGACGGTGGCTCGTCAGCACCAGAGATTCGATCCTGTCGTGAATCAAACGGCATCGTTCGTGCTGAAGAACGGCAGGCGACAGGGACTCGATCTGCAGTTGCGCTCCAAAGATCCCGACGGGAAGCTCAAGGTCGCTCAACGGGTCCGGCCCGGTGGCAACCGTGCCCTGGCGAATATCAAGTCCGGCGGAAAACAACACTCCACTGATCAATGTCAGCAGCTCCGGTGCGTCAGGCGTACAAATCAACAGGACCGCTCGTCGGGCATCGACCTCGAGCAGATCCACTGCAACGAGCTGTGAGCCTGCAACATCTTTCGATAGCTTCTGCAATGCGGCGCCGGCCCGAAGCTCAGCCGAATTCAACCGCGACGGTGATGTTGCGTCGAGTTGGTGTGATGTGTCGGAAGCGTCTGATCCTGTTTGCCGCGGTGACGCCGGCCGGAAATGGCTGTCGAAGACGCGCCGTACCGCTCGACGATGTTCATCAAAACGGTTCATGAAGGCCGCAGCGTTCGGATAGTCGACTCGCAGGGCCAGCCATTCCCGAAGCTCGGGCTGCCGCGGGATCTCATGGGTCTGACGATTGTGCTGCAACTGCAGGGCGTGCTCAATGGATCTGAGAAATACGTACCCATCCCGCAGCTGCTGAAAATCGCCCGCCGGCAGCACGCCAAAATCCGCGAGGCGGACCAGAGCGTCCAGCGTGTTGGCGCTGGCGACGCGTGGTTCCGTCGCTCCGTGAATGAGCTGCAGTGACTGCACGACAAACTCAATATCCCGAATAGAGCCACTTCCCAGTTTGACTTCCGTTTCATTCCTGTTGGTGAGCCGCAGGCGGGATTCAAGCCGGTCCTTCATCAGCCGAATGCCGGAGCGAATGCTGTCGGCGGATTCGGTAAATAACAGCCCTGGAAACTTCATGAGCATGCGTTCTGCGACTGCCGGATCGCCGGCCACGAAACGAGCCTTGAGCAATGCCTGCTTCTCCCACAGCTGAGCATGATCGCTCAGGTACTCAAACCATGAGTCGGGCTTTGTCACCAGCGGGCCGGCATTGCCCCACGGTCGCAGGCGAAGATCAACACGGTACAGAAAACCAGTTTCGAGATGTTCGTTGAGTCCTTCGACCATGTGACGGGCGAAAGACTGTGCTCGGCGATCCTGGGATTCCCCAACCATCACGAGGTCGATGTCGGAGCTGTAGTTGAGTTCTTCCCCGCCGTGCTTGCCCAAAGCGAGGACAGCAAATGGCGGCTCAGTCACCCCACCGGCCTCCAGCGCCAGTTTCAGGCAGAGGGAGACCATTGCATCAGCCAGCAGCGACAACTGCAGCGTAATGTGCTGAAGATTGAGCAGTCCGAAGACGTCACACATTCCAATGCGGAGCTGCTCCCGTCGCTGGTAAAGTCGAAGTGCAGTCAACGCAGGACGCGCTTCGTTCTCAAGGAATCGTTTTGCCTCCGCACAGAAGTCTTCTCTGGATTTAAGTTCGGAAACTCTGCGGTGCTCCGTCAGGAATGAAAGCGAATCAGAGTCCCTCAACAAAACCTGCGTGAGAAATGAACTGCCGCTGGCGAAGCGTCCAAGGATCTCGAGCGATCGAGGAGAATTCGTGAACAGAGCGAATGCATCGCTGGCGCATTGTGTCGCTCGTACGAACTCACAAACTGCCCCCAGCGTGAGTGCACTGCCACGGGCGTCCTGCAGGACTCGGCGGAGCACGGCATACCACTCACGGGATGACTCCGCCGAGCCCCCGCCTGCCTCCCACAACCGTCGCAGTTCGATCAGATACCCCGCAGCAACACGTGGCTGCGTCCAGCCGTCGTGGCCCAGGTCCGAGGCAAGCTGATCCAGCTGGCCGGGGATGAGGTTGTCAAATCGAGGAAACATACCGGAACTGACCTCGCGCTGTTGAGATCATCCCGGACGATGATCATAAGGGTGCGGGACTGCTTGAAACCACAGTGAACAAGGGGAGTGACGTCATGACGGTACCAACGTCAGACATACTGGAAACGTTCGATAATCCGTACCCCAATCGGAACTACATCATTGAAACGGTCGCTCCGGAGTTCACGTCCATGTGTCCAAAGACCGGGCAACCGGATTTCGGCACGCTGACGATCGCCTGTGTTGCCAACAAAAAGTGCCTTGAACTCAAATCATTGAAGCTCTATCTGCAGCAGTATCGAAATCACGGTGCATTCTACGAACATGTTACGAATATGATCCTCGACCATCTGGTGGAAGTGACCGACCCTCGCTGGATGAAGATTAAGGCTGACTTTACACCACGAGGCGGGCTGCGCACGTCCGTGGTTGTTGAATACGGAAATCAGCCCGAATAGTCATCCACGACGTACAGAATGCAGGGACAGATTATGGCCAAGGCATGGGGCGGACGATTTAACCAGGACACGGATCCTCGTGTCGAAGCATTCACCGAGTCGATCAGTTTCGATCGTCGCCTGTATGAAGTCGACGTGCGTGGGTCTCAGGCCCATGCCCGCATGCTGGCTCAGGTGAAGCTCATCAGTGATGATGAGTGTGGGCAGATCTGCAATGAGCTGGACCGAATCCGGGATGAAATCGAATCCGGTGATTTTGAGTTCAAAGCGGAGTTCGAAGATATCCACATGCACATTGAAAGCGTTCTGATCGCCAGGCTCGGTGATGTGGGACGCAAACTGCACACAGGGCGAAGTCGGAATGACCAGATTTCGACTGACCTGCGGCTCTACATTCGGGACTGCATTGATGAACTCGATCAGCTGCTGGAAGCATGCCAGCAGGCCTTTTTGGGGCGTTGCGAACAGGATGCTGATGTGATCCTGCCGGGATACACGCATTTACAGCGCGCGCAGCCCGTTCTGGCCGCCCACTACTGGCTGGCTTATTGTGAAAAACTGCAGCGGGACCGCGATCGTCTGAGGGACTGCCGGACCCGCGTCAACGTGTCGCCGCTGGGAGCCGCGGCGCTGGCGGGAACATCGCTGCCCATCGACCGTGAATTCACGGCCAGTGCTCTGGGCTTTGACAGCGTTGCCGCCAACAGCCTGGATATCAGCGGCGACCGGGATTATCTCGCGGAATTTGTCTTCGCCTTGTCACTGGTCGCCGCCCATCTGAGTACCTGGTGCGAAGAGTGGATCATTTGGTTCACAACAGAATTCTCCTTCATCAAGCTCCCGGATGCGTACACCACCGGTTCGTCCATCATGCCCCAAAAGAGGAATCCGGATGTTCTTGAGCTGATTCGCGGCAAGACGGCGAGGGTGATGGCGGCGGTTCCACAACTGCTGATTCTGATCAAGAGTCTGCCGATGGCCTACAACCGCGACCTGCAGGAAGACAAACTCGCCCTGTTCGATGCCTTCGACACCGTGAAAGCCTGTCTGGAACTGACACCAGCGATCGTCGCAGGAGCGGAGTTACAACGTGAGTGCATCGAGTCGCGTCTGGAAGACGGATTTCTGGATGCCACGGCCCTGATGGAGTATCTGATTCGGCAGGGCGTGCCGATGCGGACCGGCCATGAAACAGTCGGAAAGCTCGTGTCAGAATGCGAATCGCGTTGCTGCCGACTTGCCGAACTGTCGTTGGACGACCTGCGATCAGCCTGCGAATTGATTGAAGACGATGTTTACTCCGTGCTGGGTGCAAAAAATGCGATGCAAGCGCTCGTCAGTTTTGGATCCGGTGGAGAACAGCCAGTGGCCGAACGAATCTCGTGGTGGAAGGACCGCATCGGTGATTGACACGAAGATCGAATCGCCAAAAATCCTGTCTTCGTGTGGCGTGACGACGTCAATACGCTGACCGCCCCCGGAATCACTGGCGGGCTGTGCAAACCACCAACACCGTTTGACTGGCCAACAGCGTGTCTGCTTCCTGCGTTGAGGATGGCTTAGCCCGAATTCTTCACGTAGGCTGGACCGCAGCTCGCGAGCGTTGCCGGAACGGCGCAAACCATCAAATGGCAAACCGCAGAGTGAGCGTGAATCTTATCAACATTGCGACCGAAGTTCCGGCACAGCAAGGGTTTGCTGGGTCCGGCCTGCATTCGGAATGATTAATCCGGGTTAGTAAATATCAGGCTCCGGATCCTGCGATCCGTCGGCCTGCAGGAATCGAAAATCGCAGCCGTCGCAGGCCTGGGTGATTTCGTTCTCCAGCAAGTGTCCATAGCCTCGCGTGAATCGTCTTGGAGGCGGTGCCCAGTTGGTGCGGCGGCGGGACAGCTCGTCCTCGCCGACCTCCACAGTCAGACATCTGCCAGCGACGTCGAGCGTAATCATGTCGCCGTCGCGAACCAGGGCCAGTGGACCCCCGACTGCTGATTCAGGTGCCACGTGCAGAACACAGGTCCCATAGCTCGTGCCACTCATTCGAGCGTCACTGATGCGGACCATGTCCCGCACTCCCTGCGCGAGCAGTGATTTAGGAATGGGCAGCATCCCCCATTCGGGGATCCCCGGCGCACCAATTGGCCCGGCGTTCTGCAGCACGATCACATGATCGGCAGTGATCCTGAGTTCAGGATCTTCGATTCGTGTCTTGAGATCCGCATAGTCGGTAAAGACGACCGCAGGGCCCGTGTGCTGCTGAAGCTGCGGATCCGCGGCGGCAGGTTTGATGATCGCGCCGTCCGGACACAGGTTGCCGCGCAGGACCGCCAGACTGTTGCCCGCACAGACCGGGTTGTCTGCCGCACGAATCACGTCGTCGTCAAATACTTCGGCACCGTCGAGTGATTCACCCAGAGTGATCCCGGCCACGGTCGGTGTTTCAGTGTTTAAGAGATGAACAATTCTCGACAGCAGGCCCCTCAACCCTCCTGCATCGAAAAAATCTTCCATCACGAACGCTCCGGCCGGCCTCAGATTCGCCAGCACGGGTGTCGTTTGCGACAGTTCATCAAATCGCTCCAGAGTCAGTGGAACCTGCGCTCGACCGGCCATCGCCATCAAATGCACGATCGCATTCGTGGAACCTCCGATGGCCATCAGGGTGACGATGGCGTTGTGAAACGCGTCCCCGGTCATCAGCTGCCGGGGGCGTAAGTTGTACCACGCCAGCTCCACGGCCTGGCGTCCGGTCCCCGCCGCCATCCTGGAATGCGCTGCGTGTGTCGCCGGAATCGAGGCGGAACCCGGCAAACACATCCCCATTGACTCAGCGATCGAAGTCATCGTTGATGCAGTTCCCATCGTCATACAGTGGCCAGCCGACGGTGCGATGTGATCTTCCAGTTCACACCAGGCATCGCACGACAGCCTCCCGGCTCCTCGCTCCGCCCAGTATTTCCAGACATCGCTGCCGCTGCCAAGCGATTCCCCTCGCCAGCGGGTTCGGTTCATGGGTCCGCCCGGCATCACAATGCCGGGCACGTCGGCACTGAGTGCCCCCATCAGGAGTGCCGGAATCGTCTTGTCGCAGCCGCCCATCAGCACCGCTGCATCGATTGGATGCGCGCGTAAAACCTCTTCGGCCTCCATCGCAAGCAGGTTCCGATAGAACATTGATGTGGGTTTCATGAAAGATTCTGACAGCCCCAGAACCGGCACTTCGACAGGAAACCCACCTGCCTGCCAGACGCCGCGCTTGATGTCATCCACGCGCTGACGAAAGTGGGCGTGACAGCTGATGAGATCGTTTCCCGTGTTGAGGATGGCAATCACAGGTTTGCCCTCAAATTCCTCCGTCGCATAACCGGACTGTTTTTGGCGGGACCGATGCCCGAAGGAACGAAGATCATCAGGACCGAAGAAACGGTGGCTTCGGAGCTGATCCGGCTGGCGACGACGATTTGAGAACATGGGCTTCCACGCGGTTCAGGCGAATGACGGACAAATACGTTTCAGGTTTGTATGGTCGCGGCCACGCTGTCTCAAGCAGTATTGTTGCTCCGCGTTCACCCGTCAGACGGATCCGTACGGCTGAACTGATGTCCGGCCGTACGCGCCAGGCCTGATTTCACGGCGGGCCATGACGTCCGTTGTCCTCCCATGTCACGACCACAAATGGAACCCGGGCGGCCGCCTGCTGCATGGATTTCGCTGGTCTGAACCAGACGTTCCAGTTGAAACAACTCGATCGCGTGCGAACAATGGCCGCTGACTACCTGCCGAGTCCGGCACGACGTAGAATGCGGGCGTATTCGACCTTTCTCCTCAAACATCTGTTGCCATGGATTTTCTCCTGCGGGTCAATCTGTCCTGTTTCCTGCTGAGTTACCTCGTGGCATTCATCGCTGAGGTGACTCAGTTTGCCCGAACCCGCACGCGTGCTCTGCAGACCGTCGTGTTCGTGGCCGCTCTGGCCGGATGGCTTGCTCATACGGCCTATCTGATCGCTCGGTTTCAGTCCACCGGCCTGCCACCCCTGGTGGGCAGCAGCCACGACTGGTTGCTGGTACTGGCATGGCTCGGAGTCTCCCTGTTATTGCTGCTGACATTCGGCACAAAGTCGTCGCAGGGAATCTTTCTGTTGCCTGTTGTTGTGTTTCTTGTTCTGCTGGCTGTTACGGTCGATGCCACTCCGGCCAGCGCCGATCAGGCTGGTCCCGATCGGTGGTGGACCATGCTGCATGCCGGATCGCTCGCCGTGGGGATCGCCCTCGTGGCTGCATCGTGCGGCTCAGCCCTGATGTATTTGCTGCAGTACCGCAAGTTGCATGGCCGAATCCCGTGGGTCCGTCGACTGCGACTGCCAAGCCTGGAACGTCTGACTGCGATCAACTACTGGCTGGTCTTGTCCTGTTTTCCACTGCTTACGATCGGGCTGTTTACCGGATTCATCCTCGCGGGCAGTACATCGGGCAGTGACAGGGGTCCCTGGCAGGATCCGATCGTCTGGGCGACGATCATCGTCTGGCTGATGATGACGTACAATTTGATTTTTCTGGTGCGAACGCGTGACCAGACAGGTCGCATGGTCGCCCGCAGAACACTGCTGGCCGGTGCCTTTCTGCTGGTCACGATCTTCGGTCTCACATTTGTGACCGGTGGAATTCACCAGGCAGTCGGTGCGGAGCAACTGGATTTCGTACCGGACCTGAAGCAACCCTGAACGTCGTTTGCATGAATATTGTTGTCCTAAGCTGCAATCACCACAACGCGGGTCTTGACATCCGCGAGAAGCTGGCGTTTTCCAACGAAGACCAGTTGCAGGCCGCCTATGCGCATTGGCAGGAGCGACATCCGAACTCTGAACTCGTCGTTCTATCCACCTGCAATCGCGTGGAAATGTATGCGGCTGAAGATGATACCGATCAGTCGCTGTCGGCCGGACAGCTGACGGAATTCATTTCCGAGTTCCACGACATCCCGTCGGATGTCCTCACCGACAGCGTATTATTTCACCACGGTCGTGATGCAGTCGCTCACCTGTTTGAAGTCGTGTGCAGTCTGGACAGCATGGTTCTGGGGGAACCTCAGATTGTCACACAGGTCAAAGAAGCCTACCGCATCGCAGGTGAACAAAACTCCTGCGGGCCGTTGACCAATCATCTGTTCCAGCACGCGTTGAAAGTTTCGTCTCGAGTTCGCACGGACACGAAGCTGGCCGAAGGTCGCGTCTCAATTGCCAGCGTCGCGATCGGGGAATTCGCCCGATCGATCTTTGACCGATTCGACAATAAACTCGTGCTGGTGATTGGCGCCGGTGAAATGGCAGAAGAAACACTGCGTTACATTCGCGACGGGGGCGGTCGTCAATTTGTCATTGTCAATCGGAGTGCTGAACGGGCCGATGCCCTCGCACGACAGTTTAACGGACGCACCGACTCACTCGACAATCTTGATCACTGGATGGCGAAGGCAGATCTGATCGTCAGCACAACCGGCGCCGGCACTGCGATCGTTGACCGAAACCGTTTTGCAGCGATCCGTGAAACGGGAGGTCGGCATCCGGTTCTCATTCTTGATCTGGGCGCTCCGAGAGATTTTGATCCGAAAGTCGGTTTCGTGGACGACAATATCTTCCTCTACGATATCGATGCCCTGGAAGCCACCTGTGAAACGAATCGGCAGGCTCGCCAATCAGAAGTCCAGCAGGCCCGTCAGATTATTCAGGACCAGACGGACCGATTTCTGCACGAAGTTTATCACCGTGCCACCGGTCCCGTGATTCAACGGCTCCGGGCGCACTCTGAACAGATCAGTCGGGCGGAACTCGAAATCCTCTTTCGGCGGTTGCCCGGTCTTTCGGCCGACGATCGGGCGGCGATGGAGAAAACGGTCCATCGCATTGTCAATAAACTGCTGCATCCGCCCCTGGAAACTCTGCGAGACGAAGCACGCTCCGGGACACCTCACGGCTTGCTGGACGCCGTTCGCAGGCTCTTTAACCTGGGGGATCGGAACGAGTGAACGAATCGACAGCGTATCACGCTGATTCGTGGCCGCGGCGGTCGTGCCAGAGCCCATCGTCCCCGCGAGCCTGAACTCGCCACGACTTTTCGAAAACTGCGCTAAAACTTCTTTTGACTGTCGAGCAGCAGGGTGACGGGACCATCATTGGTCAGACGGACTTCCATCCGGGCCTGAAACTGTCCGGTCTCGACTGTCAGATCGTGTCCTCGCAATTCCGCAACAAAGCTTTGATACAGTCGGTTGGCTTGTTCCGGTGCTGCCGCGGCCACAAAGGCGGGCCGACGTCCCTTCCGGCAATCGCCCAGCAGGGTGAACTGGCTGACGACG
>JBDOMX010000796.1:0-17867 GCA_039831615.1 Planctomycetaceae bacterium | reverse complement strand
GGATAATTTATCCAGGACCCTCGTTTTATTGACATCACATCCTCCGGATCGAAACACGTCACTCGACCTGCTTCAGCACGGTCGTGACCGGAAAGTGATCCGATGGATATCGCCCGTTGTCGTGAGTGCGATCGATATCGGCGGACAACACGTCGTAGTGGTCCGTAGCGAGAATCCAGTCAACCCGACTGCTGCCTGCCTGCCCCTTGAAGCCATTGAAGGTGCCTTCCTCGTTTTGAGCTTGCGGATGAACGAGTCGTCGCGTATCGCGCAGCAGCTTCGATGAAGTCAGTGCTGACCACGGTATGGAGCCTTCGGGGCAGTTGAAATCGCCGGTGAGTATGATGGGAAAACCGTTTCGTGCGCGTGCACGTTCGTGAATGAGTTTCGCTGATTCATGCCGTGCCTTTGAACCTCTGTGATCGAAATGCGTGTTCGAAAAAACAAACTCCTTGCTGCTTCCTTTGGTATCGCGCAGGAGTACCCAGGTCGCCACACGCGGCAGTGACGAATCCCAACTCTTTGAGTATTTGTGATCGGGCGTTTCACTCAGCCAGAACTGGCCGGACTCCACGAGGTCAAATCGGTCTGTCCGGTAGAAGATCGTACACTGCTCTCCGTTCCTGTTCTCGTCTCGCGTCCAGCCAATTGTTGAATACTCGGGCAACTCGGCCGTGATGAACTGTGCCTGAAATGGAAGTGTCTCCTGGGTCCCCAGTAAATCGGGATTGAACGACCGAATTGTCTGCACGACGAGGTCTTTTCGATGAGTCCAGGCATTGGGTCCATCGTCGGCAGTGCCGTATCGAATGTTGAAGCTCATGACCCGGAGTGCAGGGATGTCTGCCGCGTCGACTGCATCGGCCGGCAGAAAGAATGCGCCGAGCAGATGGATGAATGCTTTGACCAGAGCGTGGGGCTTGCGTGGATTCACTGGACCAGTCCGGCTGGAGTTCGGGACTTACGGCAGGCAATGAGATAGCCGGGAAGACGGCGCCAACGGGCTGCAGGTTTCACTTCCACGGACTATTCCTGCGTAGGGGCTTCCGTATCTGCTTTCGCCGCCAATCTGATGATCCGCACGTGACGGTCATGATGTGCGGTTGCGACATGCAGGCCGTCCGGATGCAGGTCCATGTCGCGAGCGTGATTGGGAAGTTTGAATCGATGGAAGTCGCCGGCGGTCTCCGGTTTCCAGAACAGCAGCATCCCGGCAGTGCCGGACGTCACGCCCATCAGCGATCCATCTGCCAGCCATTCCATTCGCCAGATCACACCTCGTTCCACCGCATCGGTCACATGTTCCTGTTTGATCTCCTGAGACTCCCAGTCGAACAGCAGAATCAGTGGTTTATTAACTCCGGCGAACGGATTGGGTGCCTCGAATAATCCGCCTGCCGCGAGCCATTTCCCGTCCGGACTGACGGCCAGCGATCGAACGCCTCCGTAGTCAACTCTCTGACCACCGTGGTAGGAGTAGAGTTTCTTAGCGTCGAAGGTACGCATCTCTGCACCGTCTTCCAGGTTCCACTGGCGAATCACACCCTTGAGGTCTCCTGACAGCAGCCATTTCCCATTTGGGTGAAACAGGACACTGTAGATGTGACTTTCATGTCCCGTGAGCTCATGGACTGCTTCGCCCGAATCCGCGTTCCAGACACGCACGACATTATCATTTCCTCCGGTTGCGATCAGCGACCCGTCCGGACTGTTGTCCATGGATCGTACCCAGCCGTTGTGGGCGACTGTGGTGCGCAGTGGTTCGGGAGTGTCTGCCGCGGTTTCCCACCAGGTGATCTTTCCATCGGTCGATCCGGTGACGACATACCTGCCGCCGGTGGAATAGGCGAGTGCTCGTCCCCATCCCTGAAATCCACCGGACAGCACAGTGCGTGTTCCGTCTGAAAGTTGAAACCGGCTGGCGACCGCATCTTCCGACACGCCAACCACGTAACGAGCCTGAGGGTCGATTCGTACGCCGTTCATTGGTCGATCGTGTTTCCATTCGGAAACCACGTGAGCCAGTTTCGGATTCACCGTTCCAGTTTCAGACATTGTTCACACCGCTAACCAAGGATGTCATGAATCGGTTCCGATGCCGGATCCGCAATCGGGACTTCACGGCCTTCGATGTCGAATGCGCCGGTGGTGTCGACTCCAGCTGCCGCCAGATACGTATGGAACAAATTAGCGTGGTCAACTTCTCCGTCGACCACTTCGGTACCTCGGTCATTTGTTTTTCCGTACGTAGCCCCGCGAGGAATACGGCAGCCTGCCATCACGACTGACCATGCTTTGCCCCAGTGGTCGCGACCGTAGCGATAGTTAACATTCGGTGTGCGACCGAATTCCGAAAGCACAACGATCAAGGTGCTGTCCAGCATGCCTCGCTCGGCCAGATCTTCCACAAAGCACGAGAAGGCCCGGTCCACTTCAGCCAGCTGTTCGATGTGGAAATTGAAATTTTCATGATGCGTGTCGTAGTTGGAATGAGTGACCTTCACGACCGGCGTGCCATGTTCCAGCAACCGACGAGCCAGCAAAGCATGACGTCCGAGATCGTGCGTTCCGTAGCGTTCCTGGTCAGCTGCCGGCTCCTTCGACACGTCAAACACATCGCGCTGACTCATCATCTGCAGCGCCTGCTCGTACGAATGGCCATATGCTTCGGCAATCGACGTGCGACGTCGGTTCAGAAAACGTTCATTCATTCGTCGACGAATTTCCTGCCGTGCAGCATCGGATTCCACCGTGACACTGTCCGGCAATGTCGAGTTCTGTGGCGGTTTCCCGCCGCCCAGCTGGACGCTTGCGTAACGCGGTCCCAGATAGGACGCATCATTGCTGCGGCCACCTCCCCCTCCTGGTGAAATCACGATGTGTCCGGGAAGAGCGTAGTCTTCAGGCATCAACGTTCGCGCAGCCACCGCTCCAATTTGCGGGTCACTGGCGCCGGGAATCTGTGGCCGTCCGGTCATCATCTTGTAACGAGCGATCCCGTGATCAGTTTCATCAATGTTCACGCCGCGAACCAGACACAGGTGATGCATCTGCTGAGCTGTCCGGGGCATCAGTTCGCAGATGTGAATCCCCGGCACGGAAGTGGGGATGGAGAGAAATGGTCCGCCTGTATCGGTACCAGGTTTGGGGTCCCAGCTCTCAAGCTGACTCAGACCACCGTGCATGTCCCAGATGACAATTCGTTTCTGTTCACGCTTCAGCTGGTCCGCAAAAACCGGCCGGGTGAAGACGCCCAGTCCGCCGACCATTGCACCCGCTCCGCTGGCAGCCACGGCTCCCAAAAAACCGCGTCGCGCCATTGAATGTTCAGACGAATGACATGGATATCGCAGACTCATCAGGTGTCCCCTGAGCTCAAAATGATTGACTGGTTTCGCACAATCTGAGTGCTGTTACTTGATTCATCTTTGCATCAGAATGCAATCTCTTGCGGAAAGAATTCGGCGATCAAATCCTCGTAGTAAGGACGCAGTTCTTCAACATTCGGTGTTTCATTGCTTTTCGTATACAGATCGTACTCGTTAAACGTGTTCACCCATTTGAAGTTGTCATGGTCCTGGTCATCCATCAGGTACTCGTATTCATGCTCGCGATGGGCTGGATAGAACGAGTGGAACCTCAGCATGTACTGGGCTTCGATCGGCATGAAATCCTTCGTAACGTGGTAGATGTATTCATCGTGGCCCCATGACATCATCACATTGCTGAATCCGCAACCTTCCTCATAAATGCCGAGCCTGGTTTGATACCTGGCTACCTGTGTGTCGGGGTTGTGTTCGAAGAAGTCCGGAAAAACAATCTTGTCGGAAAACCGGCAACCGACGGGAAACGTGTCGCCAACGACGGCCCATTGTGGCTCACCGTACAGACACAGGACCTTGCCAAGATCGTGAATCAAACCTGCCAGAATAAACCAGCGAGGGTGACCATCCGCACGTATGGCCTCGGATGTCTGCAACAGGTGAGCGATCTGCGAAAGATCCGTATCCGGGTCGCTTTCGTCGACCAGTGTATTCAGGTACTCAAGCGCTTCCCAGATACTTTTTCTGCCGCGTTGCAATCCCAGATACTGGTCGTGCTTCTGTTTCACAAAGTCGACCGTCTGGTGGCGATGATTCAGTCGATAGAATTCCCTGACGCCGTCGCGCGCTTCCGCATCGTAGTTGCGAAACGCATCCTTCTGTTTCTGAGGATCTGTGAACGAAGAGCGGGCGTCTCGGGAGGCTGGTTCCGGATACCGTCGCAGCAGATCGTCTTCCCAGCTGTCCAGATCTTTGAGCGGTGAATGTTCGTCAGCCCCGTTTGGCAAAATCATCGTTTTCAGTCCAGTGGATCAATACCACGTTTGCTGCCAGGATGCGTCAATCAATTGTAAGCGAAACGAGAGACACGTAAATGGCAACAACCCCGGTCAAAATCGCCATCCTTGGACTTGGCAGAGCCGGCGGATTCCATCTGCAAAGCCTGCGGCAAACAGATGAAGCGCGCGTTTGCTGTGTTTATGATATCAACGATACACGTTCGAAAACGACAGCAGCGAGGGAAAATTGCGAATCGTCCGCATCAGCACAGGAGGCCGTTGGTCGTGACGATTTGGATGCGGTGATTGTCGCGACTCCAACAAAACAACATTTTGAGTGCGTACAGATGTGCCTGGATGCCGGAAAACCGGTGCTCGTGGAAAAGCCGCTGGGATCGAATCTCCGCCAGATCGATGATTGCTTTGGGATGGCAAAGGAGCGGTCGATTCCGCTGTTTGTTGCGTTTCAACGACGCTTCGACCCCGCATTCTCGTCACTGGTGAATTCTGTCCGTCAGAAAAAAACCGGACAGCTGCAGTTTGTTCGCTCCGTCTCGAGAGACAGCCCTGCTCCTTCAGCAGATTACATTCGACATTCTGGTGGGATTTTTCACGACTGTATGGTCCACGACCTGGACATGGTTTGTCACATTGTCGGTGCCGTTCCGACTCACCTGAGTTCGTTCGGAAGCAGCTTTATTCCTGAAATTGGTCAGTGTGACGATTTCGACAACGTCGTGGCGACGCTCGCGTTTCCTGGCGGAATCGTAGCCACGATTGATATCAATCGTCGGAGTGTCTACGGCTACGATCAGCGCCTCGAAGTATTCGGCGACAGCGGCATGCTGCTCGCAGACAACTATCACAACACATCTGTGACTGAGGTCTCGTCTTCGGGGTTTGCGCGACCTCCTGTGGACTTTTCTTTTCCGACGCGATACCGAAGAGGCCTATTTACAGGAGCTGCTGTGCTTCATCCGGTGCACACGTGGACACGAAGAAGTACCCATCACACACGAAGACGTCCGACGGAGTCACCTGCTGGCCACCGGCCTGGAAATTGCCGCGAGGGAACGACGAGTTGTAGCTTATGACGAACTTGAAGCGTCGTTGGCCTGTTAAGGCAGTTCCATCACTTCGACTTTGCGAATGGCAACCTTGCTGCCCGGATCGTGGTGCTGAAACGCAAAATGCCCTTCCTTAAACGTCAACGCAAAGTCGAGATACTCATATAGCTCATCATCATCGACCGTGACCTTGATCCGCGTGTTTTTGCGACCGCGCCACACGTCGTCTCGAACTTCAATTTCATACTTGAACCAGGTATCGGGGTCGACCAGTCGCTTGTACACGTGGCTCATACCGTACAGAGAGCCCGTGCGAATCGGATCCCGATGAGTACTGTCGATCTGTGCTTCATAGCCATCGGCGAATCCGGGTTTTCGCGTCGTACGAAAATAGAGTCCGGAGTTTCCTCCATCGCTGATTTTCACTTCGGCGCGGTAGCGGAAGTTCCTGTAGGGTCCGCTGGTGTGGACCAGCATCGACGGCTGACCGGAACCGGCCAGTGCGCCATCTTTGACTTCCCACACGCTGCCTTCCCTGCCAATGATTTCCCAGCCATCCATCGTCTTTCCATCAAACAAGGATACCCATTTGCCGTCCTCGGCCTGCACAGGGCAGGTGACGAGTAAGACAATGAATGCCGAAGCCACAGATTTGACGGACCGAATTGTCTCGAACATGGAAACGTTTCCGTTGAGTGTGAAGCAGGAAGGAACTCAATATGCACGGATCCACGGCCGGTTGCAACGTGCAGCTGGAGATTCCTCGCCAATGCCGGACAGTTTATCTGACCGATGCCGGCGGCGTCCGACTGTGTCGCCACGACGTGGCTTTCTGCACGTCACGAAAAGTGATGGCCGATGCTGAGTTTGTCTCAATTCACAACAGATGAACTGAAAACCTGTGGCCCCGCATCATGCAGTCAGCGGATGCAATACAGATGTTGAAACGTGCGGAGGTACATGGCACCATCGGCGACGGCTGGCGTCGAGTTGCCTGGGTCATTCAGGCGGTTGATGGCAATTCGTTCAAACATCTCCGGATTCGGCCGAAACACCACGGTGTTTCCACCCTGATCGGGCGCATACAGCCTGCCGTCGGCATAAACCAGCGATCCCCAATGTGCTCCCCCGGGGGCACGTATCTTCCAGGTGGATTCCCCGGTGACCGGATCGAGGCATTCGATTGTGTTGGGGCCGGCGTTCGCCATATAAATGTAGCCATCGACAGCAACCCCGGTACCGATGCGCTGTGGATTCCCTTTTGTCTGGCGCCACAGGCGCGCGTCGGTGATATCGTCGGTGCCCACCATTCGAATCCCAACCGCCGGACCTTTGTAGCCGCCCATCGCGACACAGATGTCACCAACAATCACGGGTGACGTGTAGGCCAGATCGCCATTCTCTCCACGCAGGCCGTCACACGTCCAGATGATCTCTCCGGTGGCCACATCATAGGCATTCACTCTGGTTGACATACTGCAGACCGCGAATTCCCGATCGCCATTTCCGGCGATCGCGGGCGTACTCCACGATCCCATGTATTTGTTCGCGTCGTTGCGCTCGCCGTCGTTTTCGACCGGTTCATCTGTTTTCCAGATCGTTTCCCCGGTTCGGAGATCAAAGGCACCCACAAAGACTGTCTTTCCAGGTCCGCTGTGCAGAATTATTTTACCGTCGTGCAGAACAGGTGACGTGCCATAGCCCCATTGATGTCGGAACTCGCCGAATTCCCGTTTCCAAATTTCGTTTCCCGACAGGTCATAGCAAACCAACCCGGCGGACCCATGCCAGACAACAACCTGTTCCTTATTTGCTGCGGGTGTCGTTCCGCCAAACTGGTTCGTCTTGTGGGTCGGCATTTCGACAGGAAACTCAACGGTTCTCACCCATTTCGATTCCCCGGTGTCGGCATCGAAGCAATGCAGATGCCGCTGACGACCGTTGTTCTCCGCACTGGTGAGGAAGATGTGTCCGGCTGAGACGATCGGGCTTCCGTTGCACTGGCCGGGCAGGTCGACCTTCCACGCGATTCCTTCCTCGGCGCTCCATTCAGCCGGCACATTGACTGCCGTCGAAGTGCCGTCACCGGATCGACCTCGAAACCCAGACCAGTCGGCGGCCCAGGTTGATTCGCAGCAAACGACTGCGATCAAATAACAAATTCGTGGCACACCACCCATGGCAACAACACTCCCCTGGAGCCGCTGAGAATCAGGAACGTCTCAAACGTCGTTCTTCGGATCGATCGACGTTCTTACAGCGTATTACGCTGATTCGTGGCCGCGGCGGGAGTGCCAGAGCCCATCATTCATTGGTCCCCGCGAGCCAGAACCCGCCACGACATTTCGAAAACTGCTCTAGCCACCGAGACTCATCGTCACCGTCTTTAATTCGGTGTAATTCTGCAGACCCGCTTCGCCAAGTTCGCGACCCATGCCGCTCATTTTAAACCCGCCAAATGGTGCCGCCGCATCGAACACGTCGTAGCAATTCACCCAAATGGTGCCTGCACGAACGCTGGCCGCAATCCGGTGGGCCTTCTGCACGTCTCTTGTCCAGACGGCCGCTGCCAGGCCAAACGTGGTGTTGTTAGCGCGAGTGATCGCTTCGTTCATGTCACTGAACTTCAATACGCTCAAGACCGGACCGAAGATCTCGTCCCGTGCAATTGACATATCATCGGTCACATTTGTGAAGACGGTCGGCTCGATAAAGAACCCACGATCACCGACTCGATGCCCCCCGGTGGCACAGGTCGCTCCTTCTTTTGAACCGCTGTCGATGTATCCCATGATCTTGTCGAACTGGTCTTTGTCGACCTGCGGTCCCTGTGTCGTCCCGCTGTCGAACGGATTACCCAGCACGCGCTGACGGGCTCGCGCAACGACCCGCTCGACAAACTCTTCATGAATGGCATCTTCAACGAACAAACGGCTGCCTGCACAGCAGCACTGACCCTGATTGAAGAACAACCCGAACTCGGCGCCCGCGATGGCGGCATCCAGATCTGCGTCAGCAAACACAATGTTCGGCGACTTGCCGCCGAGTTCGAATGTGATTCGTTTCAGCGTGGCAGCCGCATCGGCCATAATCCGCTGAGCCGTTTCTCCGGAACCCGTGAAAGCGATTTTGTCGATCAGCGGGTGCTTGACGATGGCGGCTCCGGCTGTCGGGCCATATCCGGGAACGATGTTGATGACACCTGGTGGAATGCCTGCTTCCAGAGCAAGTTCTCCCATCCTCAGACAGGACAGCGGAGTTTGTTCCGCCGGCTTCATGACAATGGTGTTGCCGGTGGCCAGGGCTGGTCCCCATTTCCATGCGACCATGAGGATGGGAAAGTTCCAGGGGATGATCTGTCCGCAAACACCAATCGGTTCGCGCCGCGTGTAACAGAAGTAGTCGCCCCGCACCGGAATGGTGTCACCGTGAATTTTGTCCGCCCAGCCTGCGTAATAGCGCAGACAATCGATCGCCAGTGGCAGATCGGCGGCTCGAGCGTCAGCAATGGGTTTGCCGTTGTCCAGAGTTTCCAGCGCCGCCAGTTCGTCCAGATTCTCCTCCATCAGGTCAGCCAGTTTCAGCATCAGTCGACCACGGTCCCGAGCGTCCATTTTCGACCAGGGGCCGGATTCGAAGGCGGCTCGGGCCGCATGTGCGGCGTGATCGACATCTTCCTGATCGCCTTCGGCCACTTCACAGATGACTTCTTCGGTTGCCGGGTTAATTGTTTGAAATGTCCTGCCGCTGGCAGCGGGGCGCCACTCGTCACCGATCAGGATTCCCGTCTGACGAATGGTTGGAGCAACGAAGGTTCCGGATTCCGTAGCCACTGACATTTGAAATCTCCTTGAAATGTGACGGGTGGATCGCCGACGTGACGGTGCCATCGTTCTGCACGACGCGAATTCGATGCGGGCGTTGAATGCGCCAGCTCCCTCGTACAGGTTGGAAACACAACTCAGTATGTCAATGTTCGACGACAATTTCGACCGTCTGGCCGGAAATGTGAGTCTGGGAAGGAAGTCGCGAACAGGTCCAGGATTTTGGCGTCCGCTGCCGCTGGGAACTGCCATGATGCCTTGATTCAACGACGTCTCCGCGTGATCTGGCGGAGAGACGACGTATGCTGACCCAAACGACGATTGCTCTAATCCCACCACCAATGCCGGCCCGCTTCCTCCGGAGGCCGCACGTTGGGCAGGCTTTCCGATTGCACAACGTTCCCGCGGGCGATCACGCGATCGGGCACTATGGTGACTCCGCCACTGATCTTGCCCAGCAGTAAACCGCGTCTTGCTGACTTGACATTTACCAGCGAGCGCGTCGCCCTAGGCACGGTGTACTTCTGTACCGGAAGTCTGTCTTCATCCAGCAACAGGGTCGGTTGCCAGCCCACCGCCTTCAGCAGATCATTATTTCGAATCAGCGCAACAGCGACCGCGAGGTCGAACAGATTCTGAATTCCGGCAAAGGCGGGGATCTGCTCGCACAGAACCGGCATGTGCTTGTTGAATTGCCTCGTGTATCGCTCAGTGCTGATTTCTGAAAAAGCAGCGTCAGAGCGATTGCCCTGACTGTCAACCAGTTCTTCCTGCGACAACAACTGCAGCCGAGGCCCCGCAAGGTGAAAGGCTCGATGGTCGGCCGAACGTTCAATGACATCATACCGCGGACTGAACCACCATCGGCGCATGGTGTTTTCACCCGGTTTTGCCAGATCAAGGTGACTCAGAAAGCCGCGAATGGCTGGTTTGTACAGACCCAGTGCCAGACGCTTCATTTCAAAGTCGGCTTCAACGGTGGTGATGGCCGCGTGGCTTTCCGGCGGCAAGCCGAACACCGTCACGTCCCAGTTCCCCAGAACATTTGCCATCTGATAGAACCGCTGTCGAGCCACAGCAGCTCTGGCCGGTGAACTGTTGGCCCTGTTCCATGCCTCCGCAGCAGCCAGACGGGTTGGGTCCGGGTCGAATGAACATCCGAGTTGTGTGTTGGTTGTCCTGAGTCGCAGCATCACCAGCAGATCGTCCAGTGTCAGCACGGGTCGTCCGGTCTCCACACCAACAACGCGACCGTCCGCCAACGCTGCGAAACCTTCGGCCGGACCGGCGATCACCAGATCATTGGTCTCCGGAATGGCGAAGATGTATTCGAGTTGAGTGATTCCGGCGAGATAACGCAACGGCGCGCTGATCGTCTTTCCGGCATCGATCTGTTCCTGAATTTCCTGTTCAAGCCGGACCAGAGACACCTTTCGCAGTTCGCTGGCGGTGGTCATGTCGCCCGGCAGCTGCTGCGACGCCAGAGCCTGAAGACGTTTCTGCTCCAGTCCAGGATTGATCCGTCGAGCGTCCGGAGCACCGACCACTCCGTCCGGATTGATCAGAATTCCGCCCGGAAACTGGTTGCCTCCCTGTCCCTGACCGCCCTGTCCGTTGTTTTGTGCGTGAGCGACGGCTGCAGGAGTTACGACGGCAATGAGAATCAGAATATGTTTCAGCATCAGTGGTTCCTCGAGGCGGAACGGTGAGTTCGAACTGGCCTTAGATTTCGAGGTGTCCCTTCAGAACGCGAAGGGTCCGCTGCACACCATCGGGCCCAACTCTTGATCCGTGACCGGGCCCTTCGTCGTCAATAAACGCAACCCAGGAACCCGCGCTGAATAATGTCTCCTGCAGACCGTCAGGAGCACCAACCAGTACAAAGAATCCGCCCTGATTGACCTGTTGTAGATAAGTCACCGGGCCGTGATCCGGATGATGAGCCGCATTATGCAATTCCTTCGTGGCTCCAGCGGACAGCTCCTGTTCAGTGGTTTCCAGAACCAGAGTATCGAGCGCATCGGAATCCAGTTCGGTTTCAAGAATCCGGGAGTGTTTTTCCGGAGTATCGTCACAGCAGACGACACTGATCTTTAGCTGACTCATTCGGCGGTTGCTTTCGGTTGGCAGGGTCTCGGCAGGAAGAATTGACCAGATGATTGCCTGAACCCGGTCACCATACAACCATTCGCGTCGCGAAGGTCGTGCGAAGCATTTTACAACCGGCGGCGAAATTCGTCAGTCCGCCTGTTGTTCCTCGACACCCTGCCAAAAACACTGACGTGCCGGAACTGATCCGGCTTCAATGACCTCGAGTTCCACCAGTTGGTCGATCAGCTGCTGCCAGCGTTCCGTGGTCATACTGCCAGTTGGCGCGTCGTTCTCCGTCTGACAAAGCTTCTGCAGAGCGGTCGCTCCGAATTCCAGAGCGGCAAGACTCATTTCTGAGTTCTCTGTGTGAATCCGGTTGTTGGTGGCACCGGGCTCTTCGAGGTATGCCGTCCAGCCGCTCCGACAGGCTTTGACCATTCTCTCCACCAGATCCGGCTGATTTTCTAAAATATCCTCGGACGTGACCAGCACGCTGGCATATGGATTGTAGCCAATGTCTGACAGCATCAGGGTCAGCGGGTCACCTCCCTGTTCTTTGGCGATGAATGGTTCGCTGAAAACGTAGGCCTGTTGCGCGAACCCGGGTTTGGAGAGGAACTCCCCGACAAGTCCATTGAAGGGCACAATGGTGACATCTTTTAACGGCAGTTGCTTTTTCATCCACAATGCAAATGGCCGTGTTTCGCTGACGGCCAGTTCCACACCGGACAGTTGTTCCAGCGAGGTAATTCCCGACGACTTATGCACCATGATGCATCGAGGGGACTGTTGAACCGGGGCCAGCAAAGCAACAATGGGCAGACCTCGCGCCCGTTGCTCCACGACCTGGTCGGCGCTGGCAATCGCAAACTGAATACGACCGGTCGCCAGTTCCTGCAGGATGATCTGCGACGCGCCCGGCTGGCCGGGAATCAGCTGTACCGTCAGTCCCTCAGCCTCAAAGCGGCCCAGTTCGTCAGCGGCAAAGTAGCCACCGTGTTCTGCTTCCGGATACCAGTTGAGTGCCAATTGCACTGCCATGAGGCGACCAGTGTTTGCAGCCTGTGGTACCGCTGTGTCGGGCTCAGCGCATCCTGCCGTCAGCAGAAACGCGGTCGTTAGTGGGATCCCGATGTATTTCATTGTTCGCGCTCCTCCAACGCACTGATTCGCGGCAATATAGCAGTTTTCAAATGCGAAACCGTGTTGAACCATCCAGGAAACAAACGTGTTCCTGCCAATACGAGGGAGAGGCGGGAAACAAAGGCGCAGCCGGTCTCCTGTCCATCAGCCGCTGAAATTCCACCGAACAGATGTCTGACCCGTGGCACAGCAACGGAAATGACCTACGATGTGCGGCCATCCGAACCGGCGACTGATCGACCGGGTTCACTACAGCGTACTACGCTGATTCGTGGCCGAGGCGGAAGTGTCAGAGCCCATCATCCATTGCCCCCACGAGCCAGAACCCGCCACGACTTTTCGAAAACTGCTCTATTCCAGACGAAAATCACCGTTCATGCGATTGTCAGACGTTTTTTCCGGCGGCGAATTCGCCGTCTCGATTGAGATTTTTCCTCCAAAAACCCCAGAAGGCGATCAGGCGCTGCGAGGACACCTGCAGCAGCTGGTCGAATACCAGCCGGCATTTCTTTCCTGTACCTTTGGAGCCGGCGGGACCACCCGTGACCGGACCCTGCAATGGTGCCAGGAAATACAGGATGACCTGCACCGTCCGGCTGTGGCGCATCTGACCTGTGTCGGTTCCACACGCGACGAGCTCATCGAACTGCTGGATTCGGCGGCTGCCGCCGGCATCCGAAATATCATGGCTTTGCGTGGGGACGCGCCTCAGGGACAGGATGAATTTCAGGCCGTGGAAGGCGGCCTGAAATATGCGAATGAACTGGTGGAACTGATACGCGAAAGGTTTCCTGACTGGGGCATCGGTGTCGCCGGATATCCGGAGAAACACCAGGAGGCACCAAGTCTGGACGTTGATCTGGAGAATCTCAAACGAAAAGTGGACGCCGGTGCCGATGCCGTCGTCACGCAGTTGTTCTTTACCAATGACAGCTTCTTTTCATTTCGAGATCGCTGCCATGCGCTGGGAATCGAGATCCCGATTGTCCCCGGCATCATGCCCATCACCGACTATGCTCGTATTCAACGCATCACGGCCATGTGCGGCAGTACATTTCCAGGTGACCTGGCTGCTCGACTGGCAGCTGCACAGGATGACAAGGCGGCGCAGCTTGCAATCGGAGTAGAACACGCGGTCGCTCAATGCGAACAGCTGAAAGCCGAGGGCGCCCCGGGGATCCATTTTTACGCGTTGAACAAATCTGATGCATGTCGTCAGATTCTGGACGCTCTGGCAGTTGAATAACTCACCAGCTGATCTGAAATCTTCGTCCGTCCGGGATGCTTTCTGCAGGTCAAACGATCGGGGACCCGCTACATGAATGACTCAACGCTGCCGGAAATTGAAGCTTTACTGGAACAGCACAACCAGCAACATCTGCTGCGGTTCCGCCGGGAGCTGACCGACGCGACTCTGCAATCGCTGTTGGCTCAGATTCGACGGATTGACTTTTCAATGCTTACCACCACGCAGGAAGCCAAAGCAACCGCGATGGTCCCGCGTGCGGAACAAGCCGCTGCACCGCGAACGGTTGTGCTTCAGCCGACGACGGACGACGACAGGCAGGTCCGCGCTGCTGCCGGGGTCACCGGCAGTCAGTTGCTCGCGGCCGGCAAGGTGGCTGTCATCACGGTGGCTGGCGGACAGGGCACCCGCCTGGGCTTTGAACATCCCAAGGGAATGTTTCCGATCGGTCCGAAATCCGACCGCACGCTGTTCCGGGTATTTGCGGAACAGATTCGCGCACGACGGCAACGTCATGGTGCCAAAATCCCCTGGTATCTGATGACCAGCGCGGCGACTCACGATGAAACAATTGCGTTCTTCGAAGAGCAGGACTTTTTCGGCGTTGGACGAGACACGGTTACCTTTTTTCAACAGGCAAGTTTGCCGGCGATCGATGCGGAAACCGGTGCTATTCTGATGGACAGTCCGGGTGGCTTGTGTCTCTCACCTGACGGACACGGCGGCATGGTCGCAGCACTGCATGCGTCGGGTGGCCTCAGTCAATTGGCGGAACAGGGTGTTGAGCATCTGTTCTACCACCAGGTGGATAATCCCACCGCTATCCTCTGCGACCCGGTCCTGCTTGGGCTGCACACACAGGAACGATCACAACTTACCACCAACGTCGTTCGCAAGACAGAACCCACAGAGCGAATGGGAGTTCTCGTCGACATTGACGAACGCACAGAAATCATTGAATACAGCGAATTGACGCCCGAGCAGGCTGCGGCACAGGATGAGAACGGGCAATGGATCTTCTGGGCCGGCAATACGGCCATTCATGTGTTCCGTCGCGATTTTCTGGAGTATCTCATGGAAGATGGCATCCGTCTTCCTCTGCATCAGGCTCGCAAGAAGGTCGCCTGCATTGATCCTTTTGGCGAGTCCGTCGAATCAGAAGAACGCGACGCAATCAAATTCGAACGGTTCATTTTTGATGCGCTGCCACTGGCCGAGCGAACGCTCATCGTGGAGGGCGACCGGCAGCGCGAGTTCAATCCGGTCAAGAATGCCGAGGGGAATGATTCGCCAAAAACGTCGCGCGCCGCACTGAGTCGCATTGGGCGGCAGTGGCTGCAGGCCGCGGGGCATTCCATTGACGATGGAATTGCAGTGGAGATCAGCCCACTCGTGGCACTCAATGCCGAAGAACTCGGGGAGCGGTTGACGCAGGGGGATGTCGCGGTAGAAGATCTTGTTGGTTGAGCGAGGAGCCGGTGGCAGGCGGTGTTCTGTACTTTCCCCGGTGATTCTTTTGGTGTAATTGCAGTGCAGAATCGGATCCGACTGCGCTGCCGGGCGACTGCGTTGTTCAGAGGCGCGTTTGGCGACGCGGGAAGCAGACGAATTGCTGCTCAGGACCGTTGGCTGCGGGCACCGTCGAGCGATGTTCGCCGCACTGGCAAACGTTGTTTTGTCGAATCACCGTTTTCATTCTGACGTCTTCATTCTGTGTTCGATTTGCCTCAGACTCCGGCAGATTCGGATCATATGGCAACCCATACCAATTCACCCATGAACGAAACCTGTATCGAGCACCCAATATGAAATTCATGCGACTTGCACTCTGTCTCGTTGTTCCTGCTGATTTTGCGCTGACCGCCGACTGGCAACCGCTCTGGCCTGATGGCGCCCCGGCAGCAAAGGGTTCCGCCGACCACGACATTCCGGCACTGCTGCCATTCCCGGCGGCACCGGACAATAACACGGGCTGCGCCGTCGTGGTGTGTCCGGGCGGTGGCTACGGCGGACTGGCAATGGATCATGAAGGCCGTCAGATTGCTCAGTGGTTGAACCATCGCGGCATCAGCGCCTGGATCCTGCGATATCGTCTTGGTTCGCAGGGCTATCACCATCCCATTCAAAAGGGCGACGTGGCGCGCGCAATCCGCACGGTGCGATCGCAGGCAGCTGTGCATGGAGTTGACTCCAATCGCATTGGAGTCTGGGGCTTTTCTGCCGGCGGCCATTTGGCATCCACCGCCGCCACGCACTTCGATGGAGGCAACGTCGCTGCCCAGGATCCGATCGACCGACTCAGCAGCCGACCCGATT
This sequence comes from Planctomycetaceae bacterium, assembly GCA_039831615.1. GTDB lineage: Bacteria > Planctomycetota > Planctomycetia > Planctomycetales > Planctomycetaceae > S139-18. The sequence goes on along the minus strand of JBDOMX010000796.1, from coordinate 1,859 downwards.
TCGCTGTCTTGTGCTATCCAGTGATTACGATGGACAACGCCTTCACGCACAAGGGCTCCCGGAAAAACCTGCTCGGCCCCAACCAGAACAATGCCGAGCTTGTCGAGCTGATGTCGAATGAAAAACGAGTGACTCAGGACACTCCGCCGACGTTCATCTTTCACACGAGCGAAGATCAGGCCGTTCCGGTCAGAAATGCGTTGGAATTCTACACAGCGCTCCAGGAGTCCGGAGTTTCCTGCGAACTGCATGTGTATCAGAAAGGGCGCCACGGCGTTGGGCTGGGAGGAGACGACCCGATCCTCTCGACATGGCCCGCACGTTTGGAGGACTGGTTAAATTCCAACGGTTTTCTCGGCGTCGAATAATCCGCATGCCTTTCCCAACGGACCGAAATCATGACTCAACTGCGAAGTGCCGGATGTTTGTTACTCATTCTGAGTTTATCGGTGACCGTGTCGGCTGATGATGCACCACCGGTACAGAAATACCTCACCGAAAGCCGCCTGCAGGACGGTGCCACGGCGATGCAGAGCGCGATTGACGCGGATTCCGGCGACCAACAGGCACAATTCAGTCTCGGTGTGATTCAGTTTCTGCAGGCCATCGAAGGACTTGGACAGGATCACTATCGTTACGGCCTTGGTTCCAACCGGATGCCGGCCATTGTCTTCCTGCGTCTGCCGGTTCCCTCCAATCCCGCCCCGGAACGAATCTCCTATGTCGCCGCACGACAGATCCTGCAGAACATTGTGGACCGCCTGGCCACAGCAGAACGAACGCTGGCAAAGGTGACATCCGCTGATGTGAAGTTGCCTTTGCCACTGGAAAAAATCTGTCTGGATATCAACGGCGACGGCAAATGCGGGACGGAAGAATCGCTGGGCCACATTATCGACTCCATTCAACGCCGACGAAGGAACCGTCCCGATGTGCAGGAGCCGGGCAATTTGATCGTACAGTTCGACGTTGCGGATGCGGTCTGGCTGCGGGGCTACTGCCGAGCTTTGTCCGCCATGGGCGAGATGATCCTCGCGTACGACTGGAGCGATCAATTCGAACGCACGGCTCACCTGTTGTACCCGGATGTGGATACGCCGTTCGACTATCTGAATGATGAAGGCACGGGTGGACTCATAGGATTCGGGGGACAGAACATCCTGGATCTGATCGCGCTGGTGCACATGATCAATTACGACCTGGTCGAACCAGAACGCATGCCGCGGGCCCTCGCACACTGGGAGGCCGTGATTCAGCTGAGTCGTGAGTCATGGCAGCTGATTCAGGCGGAAGACGATGACGCAAACGAATGGCTGCCAGGTCCTCATCAGACGCCGGTGATCACAGAGCTTCGAGTTGGTCAGGAGCTGGTCACTGCATGGCATGAGTTTCTGGATGAAATCGAATCAATCCTGCTCGGCGAAAAACTGGTTCCCTTCTGGCGAGGAATTCCTGGCGGCGTGAACTCTGTCAACGTGTTCCCGCAGCACCCCACACTGGGCATCAATATACGTCGCGTTTTCACAGAACCTGGTCGGTTCGATTTGGCGTTGTGGCTTCAGGGAACGGGCTTGCAGCCGTGGCTGGAAGAGGGAGAGATCGTGGACCCCGCTGACTGGAATGCCATGTTGCGCGGCTTCAACAACAACTTCTGGCCGGTCTTCTTTTGGGGCTCTAGCGACGAAACAGTGGGTAACTTACAGGTGACATGCGACCCTGGCTGTCAGACATGAGCGCCTCTGGAATCTGAACAACAAAGCCTTGTGAGTTGCTCGTGGTGGTTTTCGTCGCGGCCGGCTTCGTCGTCCTTTCATCCGTCGTGGCCATTCGCTTCGCCCGAGGGTGAGCCCCGACGGACG
>JBDOMX010000150.1:0-3969 GCA_039831615.1 Planctomycetaceae bacterium | reverse complement strand
CGCGAATTGAACGGTGACAGGCTGTCCAGCAGCGAGTCGGGGAGGTGCAGTAACTGCAGCCAGACCAGTCCGATCGCCAGACCGGCAATGGTCGTTGCTGCCATTACCGGTGAGTGAGACGTTGGTGACAGCAACTGTTGGGTTGCCCAGGCAATTCCCGCGACGAAGCTGCAAAGCACGAACAACGCGATGCCGTATTCACGAATTCCAGCCATGGTCAGCGGCACAGCCAGCACACAAAACGCGATCCCGGCGTCACAGATCTTCTGCAGAATCTCTTCCGTGCTGCTGGACACGGTCGGGATTCTCCGACGGTGACTCAGGTGGTTTGAATGTCTGGCAGCTCGGCCGCTCATCCGTTACGCCGCCTTTTGATCGGGATCGTCTGTGGTATCGTCGTTTGTATCGTCATCGGCAGAGTTCGATAACAGCGAGTAGGGTCGCTGGCTGTCGCCGGAACGTTCAAAGGTGGCGCCCGCCACCACGTCATCCGTTTCCGTTTCCGCTGGTTCATCATCCAGATCGTGACCATACGTGTATTCCTGGCCATATCCGTAGCCGTACCCGTATGAGCCTGCATGGGCCTCCGTCGCCGAATTGGTAATGACGCCGACGATGTTCATTCCCACCGATCGCAGCCGATCGACCGCTCTGAGGGCACTGCGTCGATGCGTTTTTTCCGGATTCAGCAGGAAGAGCATTCCGTCAACAAAGTTGCCAACAATGGAGGCATCACTGACGGGCAATGTCGGAGGACAGTCCACCAGCACCTGATCGTATTCCGCCACGGCCCAGTCGAGCACCGCAGCGAGTGCCGGCATTGAAAGCAGTACGCCGGCGTTCATCATGCGCGGGCCACAGGGAAGCACGTCCAGTCCTGGGACTTCAGTCTGGACAGTGCGTTCCTGGCACATTTGGGAAACGTTGTCATTGGCCCGCAGAATCTCGGAAAGGCCTCCCTGTCCGCGGAGTTCCAGCATTTTCGAAAGACCTGGACGTCGCATGTCAGCGTCAATCAGCAGAGTTCGACTGCCGGTTTGAGCAAACGTGGCGGCCAGATTCGACGTCAGTGTGGTCTTCCCTTCGCTCTGTTCGCTGCTCGTAATTGCCAGACATCGAGTCTCCCCGTCGGACAGCGTGATTGACGTGCGGATTGTCCGGAAGCATTCCGTCTGAACACTGAGCGGATGACCGTGCACGTAGATCAGATGGTCGCCTGCATCGTCTTCCGGCAGCGGTCGGATGACCCCCAGTATTGGCAGTCCGAGCTGGCTCTGAACATCTTCCGGCGACCTCAAGCGGTCATCAATCAGATCGATTACGTAGATCAATGCAAGTGACGCGAAGAGTCCGAGGCAAATACTGAGTCCGAGGGTATGGGAGAGAACGGGGAAAATCGGAGCACCAGGGATCAGAGGTTCATTCAGCGGTCGGACTGAAATCCCGCCTTCGTCCTGACCGATTTCAATCGAACTCAGTCGATTCAACAATGACGAATATCGCTCCTGAAGCATTTGAACGTCACGTTCTGCCATCCGGACGTCGGCCAGTTGATGAGTGAGTGTCAAGGCCTCCTGTTCGGCAGACTCATAGTCTTTCGACAGAAGAACATGATGCTGTTGGGTGCGAGTGTTTTCTGCCCATACGGTGTTGAACATCCATTGGGCAACCTGGGAGTCACGGATTCCATTCGCAAACCGATTCCGGTTCGTCTGGTGGGCCGCATTGAGTTGGCGCACCATTTCATTCTTGCGGGCAACGCGGCGGCTGATTTCCGGATGACGATTCCCAAAATGTTGCCCGAGTGACACAAGTTCTGTTTCAAGCGTATTGATTGCTGCTTCGGTGTCTTCAATCCATTCCTGCGAGACGCCCAGCAAGCCTGGAATTCGCTGAATCGATTCCGGTCCGACCAGTTCTTCCATGAGCGGGATAATCGGGGCAAGATCCTGTCCGTCCCTTGCCAGGCCCTGAACAGTCCTCAGCATCGATTCCAGTTCCGCACGTCGGCTGCGAGATTCGTTCAGCTGGTTGCTGATATCACTGACACGTTTGACGGTGGGGTGAGATTCGTCAGAACCGTTGAAGCTGCTGATGTCACCGCAGGTCTTGCGAGCCTCAAGAAGTTCACTGCGGCGAACCTTGAGACGCTGCTCGACGTCGTGACTTTCTTCCTCAAGTCGGGTAATCATTTGAAGCGCAATGCCGTGGCGGTCGTTCTTATTGACCTGCTCCGACGACTGGATGATCGCGCGAATGACGCTTGCCGTGGATTCGGGATCACGGGAGCGGCAGCTGACCTCAACGATATTCTCCTTGGGATCAAACGAGACACTGAGTATGGATCGCAGAATCCCTGGCCACTGAGTTTGTTCGGCCCCCCGCAATTCCGGCGGTTGCTCCTCAAGAGTCTCAATCGCCCCCAGGAGGACTTCGTCGCTGAGCAGCAGCTGTTTGTAGCTGGCCAGCATGCCACGCATGGCGCGGGCATGTTCTTTGTCGGTGGTCGTATAGACGACATTGCGGATCATCATCTTGGCAGATGCCTGATAACTGCTGGGAGTCCGCTTGTATTTGACGACACCGATCAGGACAGCGGCCGCCAGAAAACCCACCACGATCATGCGATACCGCAGGACCAGCCGCAGGAATCGCAATACCGTCTGCAGCGTTTGCTGAGCAGACGTCGTTTCTGACTGTTCAAGGTTGTAAAGTTCGTTGTCCACGATCCGCTGGGTCCGGTCGGGCTGTTGTGCTGGAAACAGATGCGGGCCGATCTGTCTGAAGCAGGCTATGGAACTGTTGCGGCACGCGCTGCATTGGTCAGCCCGGAGAGGCCCCCCAGTGTCGACAGCGTGAAGGTGACGAGGTTTTCCTCGACGCTCACGATGTCATTGGGGGCCAGCAACACATTCTGTTTGTCATCCTTCTTGGCCTTACGAATGGACGCCCGGATGCGAATGGTCTCATCCTTGCCAGGAATACGACGAATAATATCGACGCGATTTGAGATCCAGTTCGAGTAGGAAGGTCCACCGGCCAGTGCCAGTGCGTCCAGCAGCCGAACATTGCGGCCGGCCGGCACTTCCACTTCTCTGTCAGCAATCACACCGATGACTCGAATGGATCGCCCGGGACTTTCCTCAACGGTGACTGTTGCGCCCGCGGGGATCTGTATTGCGGCCACTTCCGCCGCGGATGTTGTTGCCAGATTGATCCGCAGGGAGTCGCCCACATCCGTTGTGTGACTCGAAGCTGTGAGCATGTCTCCGCCGTCCCAGGACGACTCGGCACGGTTGACGGTGATGTGTCCGGTTGCCGACACCGTGAGGCCCCCGGCTCGCACAATGACGTCCGCCAGGGTGAGGCTCGATTCCGGAAATTCCAGGTCTCCCGGCTGACCGATCCCCCCGATGACCATCACTGAGTTGCGGCGGCGTTCCTTGATCGTCAAGTCCACGGCAGGAGTCAGGTACACGTCTCGGTGAATGCTTTCATGAGTGATCTCGCGTTCGGCCTGAGCACGCGTCAGGCCGGCGAGGCGGATCGGGCCTATGTTCGGCAATGTGGCATTGCCCTGGTCGTCGACACCAACGGTCCATTCTTCGATCGCCTCCTTGCCCTCAACCCCGCCGCCGGTATGTAGCGCAACCGCCAACCGGTCGCCACCGCGGATTTCCTGTGCGCTGGGCGCGGGACGCGCATACGCCGTGAGGTTCAGTGAGGAGTAGTCAGACACGGACTGCGCTGCATATTTTTGCGGCATCGAACTCACGGAAAATGTGTTGTGAGCACAGCCGGACAGCACAAGGCAGGCCACAAGCCCGACAATCCATGTCGATCTATGAGAAGCCGGAAGGCGGAGAATCACTGTGCAGCTCTTTCAGTTCACAGACGCCTGCAATCACACACCGGCAAATCCCGCCGGACTGTGCATACGCTTCCCCGGAATGAGATGAGAGAGATGGG
>JBDOMX010000075.1:0-3984 GCA_039831615.1 Planctomycetaceae bacterium | reverse complement strand
GTGGTGCGCAGATCATTGACCTGCGTACGGAGTGAACCGATGTGGTTAGCGAGTCGGTTTCCCTCCTCGATGACCGCCTGGCGCATCGTTGTCGATTCAGGCTGGTTCGTGGCGTTCTCGATGGCGCCAGCAAACTGGCTGAGGGCGGTCGAGAGGTCGGAATCTCCCAGTTCGTTGATTCGTAATTCCAGAGTCTTGAGGATTCCGGAACGAGCGGCGGCTTCGCTGAAATCGGATGCCGCGTGGTGCAAACGTGTTTCCAGGTGGAGATTGATCTGTTGTTTGATTCCGTCGGCGGTCGCACCGGTACCATAGATCAGATTGCCGATGCGGTACGAGCTACCAGTCGATAGATTGAGTCGTTCACGTATGTAGTCGGGATTGTTGGCGTTCGAGACGTTTTGGCCGGCCACGTGTATGCCTGCCGAAAACACCTGGATCGCCTGAGCTCCCATGCGCAGGACTGAATTCAATCCCATGTGCGTCTTCCCCCCGGTCGACGATCGTCTGTGAACACGAACCCGACGGCCTTAAACCGATGCATCCAGAATGGCCCCGCCACTGGTTTCGCGGTCGGACTGTGCGGCATACGTGGGTGCCGTCCGGCCGCGGTTAGCGAACAGTTCGAGGATTTCGCCATAATACTGGCAAGACTTGCGAGCGATGATCCAGTGCACGCTCGATGCTCGACGCAGCTGTCGCGACAGTTTCTGGGAATCGACAACCATGTGCTCCAGATCGGCACGCTCGGATGCGGCCATCAACGGCAATAAGTCCCGAATGTTCGAGTGGGGCAGTCCGGCTTGACGCGCGGATCGTAGTAGATCACGTCGCGTTCTCAGGTGTTGCTGCAACGCACAGGTCAGGTCCAGCTCGGGCTGCACCAACTGCTGCAAGACCTCGAGCCGAGCTTCGACCAACGCCTGTTGTTTGCGCGCGTAGAGCTCGGCGAGTTTTTTCTGTGTGGCCAATAGTGCCGGCAGATACCGGCAAACGTCGTCAAGCAGCTTTTCTCGCATCCCCCCGTCCTCCGTGATCGGTTTCGGCCAGCGACGAACATCCTGTTCGCCGGTCGTGGTGTGGCCTGACGCACTTGTGGAATCCAGTGGGAATCACGCGCAGCTAGACGCATCGCGGATCTTCAGCACCGGAACCGACATGCTCTGTTTCGACCGTGGACGCTGCTCAGCTTCCGCTGGAAATGTCGACTGGTACCAGCTTGGGTGAAAACCCTTAAGCCTGCCGGTCGAAGGCAACCGGCTGTTGTTGCCGAATCTCGGCACGATCGGCATTGGCCGTTGGGGGGGGGGCCGCTGCGTGCAGGCCGGGATGCGTGCGGAGATACTGTTGATACAACGGGGCGGCGAGTTCGCGTCCATGGTGATCGGACAGGTTTTGTATGATCTGTTCGTCGAGCTGGGATTGAAAAACGCGTTCGGCTTGTCCGCCGTCAAAATAGGCCATTTCTCCTTGGGATTCCCGCAGCGCCTTGAGCATCAGTCGGTAAAATGTACCGGCATAAAAATCCTGAAACGCCTGCTCGGTGTCCGCAGTTCTGGCCGTGGGTGGCTGAGCCTGGACGCGCCCGTTGTCGGCGGCCATTTGCAAGTGGTTGTTCGCCACGGGGTTGAGGACGGAGTTCATCAGGACAGATTCCAGAACGAGCTACTTTTCTTCGACAAACTGTGCGTGCAATTTGCCCGAGCGGTACAGTGTTCTCAAGATGTCGATGGTATCCTCGGTGGGGACCTGAAGTTGATTCAGGGCTTGGACCAGATTGTCCAGCCGCGCTGGGTTGACGGGTTCGCCCGGTGTGTTTTGCACTCCCAGAAACGTGGGGGCGTCGATTTTGACACGCAGGTTGTTGTGAGAGATCGCGACTGGGCTGATTTCGACATCCCCCGTAATCACAATAATCTTCTTTTTGCGATTGACGACGACGCGTGCTTCACTGGGAGGGGAATCGATCTGGATTTCCATCAAGAGCGCCATGAACTTGGTGGTGTTGCTGAGATACTGTGCCGGCACTTGAATCTCGATCACATTGCTTCCCAACGCTTTGGCCCAATCGCTGGATGTGGTTTCTTTTCGCAGGTCAGAATTGATGGCTTCGGCGATTTCAAATGCGCTCCGAAAGCTGGCGTGCGACTCATCGAGTAGTAGTGTGATGACGTTACGTTGGCGATCGAAGAAGTTCTGATAGACGTCTTCTTTGAGTTCGACTCCGCGGATGACTTGGCCTTGAGTGGGCGTGTCGATCTCGGCGAGTTCGACCGGTCCGGAAGCCAGCCCGACGACACGATCGTCGGTGAGATCTTCGAAAGCCAGCGGCGAAGTCAACAGGTAGCCGCCTTTCAAGCTCTTGGCATCGAACAGCGAACTGACAGTGCAGTGGACTTTTTGACCTCGTCGGATTCCGCCTTTGGGCACTGTGGCTTCCAGCAAAACGACCGCGGCATTCTTGGCACTGCCAATATTCGTCGCGTTGACCGGGCTCCTCAGTCGTCCCAGGATGTGGGTGACGGCGCGGACGAGGGTTCCGTTGCTCTCGCTGTCGCCCGTGCCTTTGAGACCAACGACGAGCCCCACCCCCCTCAGCTGGATTTCGCGTTGTCCATAGACCGTGCAGATACTCTCCAGACGCGGAGCCGCACAGGCGGACATCGCACCGCACAGGCCCCCGCCAATGGTCAGGGCGACGAGGATGACGGCGTGCGTCACTGCACAGCGAGACGAGCGATTCATGCCGAGTTCTTTCAGTTCCGGATCGATGATCGAAGCGAACGGACCTGTGAATGAAACAGGCCTCATATATTAAAACGGGAACAAGGTATCGACGAGAACCGTGCCCCAGGCTCGTTTGGTGCTGTCATGCACCTTACCTTCTTGCCTCTTTTCGATATGTAAAAACAAGATGTCATCGCTGTTGACGCTCTTGGCTGGGGTGATGGTTGTGGGATCAACGCGACCCGAGAGCGTATATTTCCAATAGTCGGTACTGGTCCGGACCCATTTTTCACCTTCCACGTAGAGGTGGCCGTTGGGATAGATGCGACGAATCGTGACGGCGATGTTGTACTGAATCGTCTCGTTATCACTGGACTCGCCCTTGGACTGAATTGTGCCCCGCGACGACGCATCGATGGTGGGTTTGTTAGTCGCTGCGTTGGTGAGGTTGCCTTGGTCATTGAGGCGGATAAAGTTCTTCAGTTCGGATTTCATTGTCGAATTGCGTTGACGATTGAACCGCGACCGCAAATCGATTCTCGAGATGTCGTTCACCACGACCTTGATGATGTCATTTTCTTTCAACTCGCGCGTGATCGGCAGCGGGGCGTAGAATCCCGCAACCGACTGCAGCCGCATCGGTTTCCGGTTCGCCATGAAAAAATCGTCGCGTTGGAGCGCCTGGGCATTTGCCGGTTCAATCACCGCCAGAAATGCGACAGTGGTCAGCAGGAGCAGGGGCAAAACACGTGTGGCAGGTATCGAGCGAAAGGTCATTGTCGGGGTCCTTTCTGGAAGCGGGATTGTAAAGTTTGCGTTGTGCGAAGGGCACGGGTGGCGGATCGTGATGTCCGTGTCGTCTCGGACTGGTTGGCGTTGATGCCCGTTGTTGTCGGAGGCTGCAGGACCCGTAAACCGCTCATTTCAGGGGTGCGGCGGGTCGTGATCTCGGCCAGACGCTGACCGGTGACAATGGCCTGGATCCGTTTGCGGCGATCGAGTGTTTCGAGAGTCACCGATTCCCCTTGGCTCCCGGTGCTGCGGGCTTTCATTTCGGTTTGGACAGAGATGCCGCCGATGCGACTGGTGACCGTGACCAGATCGCCGCTCTTGACCAACTTGGCTTGGCGCACATCTGATGGTTTGATCTTGGCGCCGCGATGCAGTGTGCGCGTCGCAATCTGGCCCACGACCTGATTCACGTTCGCGATGCGTCCAGCGGCCGAGCGCTGGCGATCCGGGACCAGGTCGGATCTG
>JBDOMX010000059.1:0-3986 GCA_039831615.1 Planctomycetaceae bacterium | reverse complement strand
TGATGCGTTACAGCGTATGACGCTGATTCGTGGCCACGGCGGGAGTGCCAGAGCCCGTCATCCATTGGCCCCCGCGAGCCAGAACCCGCCACGACGTGTCGAAAACTGGTCGCCCTCGTCCAGCTTCGATTCCTTCCATTCCCGGGATCTGCAGACCGGATACGGAGCGCTGCAGTGATGATGCTTGCCAGACGGTGTCCATGCACACGACTACGACATCGGTATGTGCCTGCGAAGTACGATTGCCGGCACCACGAGCAGCAGGATGACACCTTCAGCGATGAGGTTCCCTGTCACCGCAAACACAGCCGCTGCATCCAGCATGATGATCCACAGCAGCATTTTACCGACCGTTCGCTGCAACACGGGCGACTGTCCATTACGTATGGCGGCAGCGCCGCGCACAACAGTGACGACCATGATCACTCCAAACTGGACCAGCCCCCAGGTTGTGATTGCGCGATCCGGTTGAGACCACAACGTTGCGGCTGCGCTGAGTCCGATTCCCACAACTGCTGCAACGAGGCCACCGGCGAGGCCAAATACGGATGCCTGGCCGGCTTCGTTCCGCGCGAACCAGGTCACTCCCACGATATACACAGCCAGACCCAACGATGCTCCCAGGACGGGTTGCTGCCAGGACACTACGGAACCGGTCTGATCGATCGCCGTACTGGCACCCAGCGACAGATTCAAAAACCGACAGGTTGCCATCCCGAACGGACCAGCCCAGGTGGCTTTGAGCACCGCGTCGTAGGACAGGACGGCGACGGCGATGATTCCCGCTGTCAGCAGACTGTGTCCGGCATGACCGGAAACAATCCATGCGCAGGTGGCTGCGACTAAACCGGCGGCCATCAACAATCCACCCACCGCGGCTGCGGCCCGCAGCGTGATTCGGTTGCCCGGAATTGGTCGTTCTGGTCGCTCCACGGCATCCAGTCGGACATCAAAGACATCGTTGAGGACCATCCCGCCGAGATACAGTCCTGCACTGCTCGCCATCAACCACGCGAGCGCCAGCCAGTTCGTGCCTCCCGAGGACTGCAGCGCGGCACCAAGAAAGAAACCACAAAGAACATCCGCCAGGGCCGTGAAGACAGTCGGCAGTCGAAGAAGCTGCAGCCAGTTCAGCATCAGTGTTTTTCAGTCCCTGATCCGCAGGTCCGCGAGATAGATGGCAGTGATGGCCTGCCCCTGAGCATCTTTCTCATGGGTGGAGTACCATGACATCACGGCCAGGTCGCTGCTCAGTTCGATGAATCCCGGATAGGAGGTATCACCCCCGGCTGGCAATTCTGCGAACTCATCGAGCCGATTCCCGTTGAGCCAGTACATGGATGTTTTCGCGCCGTCGACCAGCTTGCGTCCGCCCACGACCCAGCGGTTGCCCCATCGCACCAAAAGCGGACCACCGATGTATCGATCGAGCTTCGCGCGTTCCCAGTCGGTCCACGGGTATCGCGCACGTAATACCTGTGCCGGCTTGCGACCGAATCCTCGGCCGATTGCCGTGATGCTGCCAGCCGCGTCGAACTGAAACGCCGTTTCGTCGCCCTCGATGGGTTGAAAAACGGCTCTCTTTCGCCAGATGAGACCATCATCACTTTCCAGCATCAGCGATTCAATCCTGCGACCTTCGCCTTTCGTGCCCACTTCAAAATCGATTTTTCGGCGTCCGCACAGATACGCCGTGTCGTTCCAGGCGGCAGCTCGCCAGATATAATGTCCGAATGTTCCATCCAGCATGATGGGATCGCTCCACTGTGTCCCGTCTGCCGACCAGACGGCATAGCCGAGGTGCAGATTGAGATCATAATCGGCCCGATCCAGCGTCGTGGCACCGCTGTACCAGGTCCCCGTATAGATGAACAGCTTCTCTTTGAAAATCAAAAAATGCGGGTCCCGCGTATCCCGATGTCGCACGCTGAATTGATGGACAAGGTCCCACGAATTGAGATCACGGCTGACAAGCACAATGATCGATGCCGTCGGATGAACCATATGACCATCCGGGCAGCTGCGAAATGTCAGGTAATAACGTCCGCCGAACCGGACCATGTCTGTGAACGCGTTGTGTTCCCCGTTGTGAAACACGCGTCGAACGTTGCTGACTTCAACCTGAGGAGTGTCCGCCCAAAGTGAAGCAACGTTCGCAACGGCCACGATTGTCGACAACAGCAGCCACCTGATCGAAAGCAACCGGCGAAGACTGAGACATCCCGTCATCGGAGATCATTCCTCTTAAAGGGTTTTGCCGCGATGATCGGCAACGGCTGTCTGAAATCCATTGATCGTGTTATCCCTGAGTTTAACAGCCCCGACATCGACACCCATTCGAATTCCCGTGCGCTGCATGGCCTGCCGATCCTCCACGATTTCATTGCCGACAATCTGCACGTCTTTTGTGTGACCGGTGATGTCAATCGCCACCCCATCCGGACCACCGCTGTTGCTGATGTGGTTGCGTTCAACAACATTCCGGTTCGCCCAGAAATCCTGTCCGCGGGGATCATCTCGAAACAGGATGCCCACTTTGCCGCTGTTGGTGATTCGATTATTGCGCATCACATTGTCGGTGTCGTTGTGGCCGATTGACATTCCGTAGCTGCGATTTGCGTCCACAACGTTATTCTCAGCCAGGCCGAACCTGACACCCCAGCACCAAAACAGACCGAGATTGTTGCGTTCCAGCCGATTGCCACGAATCAGCGGCCGCTGCGACCCTGACCCGGGATGCACTCCCAGATCAGCGTTGTCATGGCTGTGACAGTCCTCCACGGTGACGTCGTGACAGATCTGAAAGCTGATGCCATCACCGTTGTAATTACGTGTCGTGACGTTCTTCATTTTGTATCGGTTGCAGTCCTGCAGAAAAATACAGCCACCGTAGTTTCCATTGAGGTTCGCGCAATTGGCTTTATTTCCATCGAGTGTCAGGTTCTCGATGACAACATCCGCTGTCTGTTCACTGGTCAGCAACGGGAACAACGAAGTGCATTGCGGTTCACCTGTGAGCCACAGGTTTTCTCTGAGCCCGTCATTGAGTTTGAATCTGTTGCCGGACCGAGCGACCAGACTCCGTTTGATCACGACCTGACTGCCGTTGTGTGCATTCTTTCCGATCAACGTCACACCGTCGCCAATCCGGAAATCACCGGATTCTTTCAGTGTGATCTCCTGGTCGTACCAGTCGGAATCGGCAGACAGCGGAATCGTTTGAGACGGGCCACGCGTGATCACTGTCTCTTCCCCGCTGCCAAGCAGCCGCATGCCGGACTGCAGATGGACGGCGTTGCGGAGTGTAAATGTGCCCGGCAGAAGCCGAATTGTGCCACCACCCAGACGGCCGAGGTAATCCACTGCTGCCTGAATCACCTGATCAGTGCTGCCGATCAGATCTCCTGTTTTTGTGCCGACAGTGAGTGTCAGACGTTCGTCCCAGTCCGGCTCAAATCTTTCATCGCCATCGGTTGCTCGTGGTCGCACAACAGTTGGCCGATCGGCCGCCAGGGACCCGGAATACCCGCAGAATGCCACCGAAGCCGCTCCGATGAAGGAGCGGCGATCCCAGACGCCGCGCATGGCATCAACTCCGAATTCTCAACGAGGAAAACAAAATCAGCCCAGTCTGCAGATTGTCGCCGATCTGCTGTCGCAACGCCAGTTTTGGGCAGTAAATCGTTGGCAGTTCGTATCCGACGACACAACCTCCCGTCTGTGGTATCGTTCGGCCTCGTCAGGATCGATCGCGAAACAGGTGTCAGGACGCGGAGCGGCGCAAGCCGCTCGGTTGCCACAAACACCGGACGGCTTGCGCCGTTCTGCTAAACAAAATGAGTCAGTGATTCCTCGATCGATTCTAAGGAAATCACGTTCCCCGATTCATCACATCATCGCATCAGCTCTGCAGTCGACTGAGCTGACAGGATATCCTGGACCGTCATGAAAGTTCTTTCCGGTATTCAGCCCACCGGCCGTTTTCA
>JBDOMX010000848.1:0-3991 GCA_039831615.1 Planctomycetaceae bacterium | reverse complement strand
ACCGGCAGTGGGCCGGCCATTTTGGAAAATACCAACGTCTTCGTTGCCAGGGAAAACGAGCCTGGACATCTCGTCAGACGCCGATGATTTCTCACTCCGGGCCGAACCGGAATCATCTCCGTTTTCTGCATCCACAAGTTCGGAGAAAGAAGCGTCGGCTGCAGCAGGTGTTTTTTGCAGTAGTTTGCTGCGTTTCCTGTTCCCGCCAAAGCGATGAAGTTTGCCGTTTTCGGTGGGTTCAGACTGAGCCTCGCCCTGCCCGGCGCCAGCCGATCGTTCTTCGTCTGTAATCCGGAAATTGAACGTCCGAGTGTTAAGTCTGCGAATCCGAATGCTGCCCGGATCCTTCCCGGAGATCGTGCTTTCATCCAAAGTGATACCAGAGCCCGAATTACCCAAAATCAGCGCGTCATTATTGAAGTTACTAAATGTGTTTCGAGTCAGCGCCCGCTCGATCAGACTGGTATTGCTTGTACCGTCTGTCAGTTCGCGAAGTCTGCTGGAGCGATCCTGTTCTTCTCGATTGTCGCCCAGATACCGTTCGATTGTCTTCTGTGTTTCTGCGAGATCCTGCCGGGCCTGAATGCTGTTACCACGTTGAGACTTCAGCACCTGGAGTTGTGTAGACAGCTCATTGAAGAGTCCGAACTTAGTATTGCTGTGCCTCGCGCCACTCGCCTGCTTCAACATTGATTTGGTATTGTCCAGTAACGAAAATACGACCGTATCTTCGAACAACGCAGTGTCGGCACGACGAACATTGGTCCGTCGTGGATCATCATCGGCCGCTGACGACCAGGAGGCGGGCAGATAGACGCTCCAGGTATTCCGGGCCACGGTGACACCGAGTTCATTGTTGTCGCGGTACTCCGGAAAACTCGGAATTGGCAAGTCAACGGCTTCCTGCCGCATGCTGGAGCGAATCGAATCGACACTGCGACCAAACGACCCGGTCACGGCAAACTGGACGTGAAAGGGAACACCCGCCTCGCCCGACTGTGGAATCGGAATCATGTGCAACACTTCATCGTCGGATGTGCGAGTCACAATGCGCGCCGGTTTGTTCCTCACCAAACAGAACAGTGGCCGACTGTTAATCGGCAGCCGAACCGGGAGGAACTGTCGAGATTCGTTCCGCACCTGCAGCGTATGTCGTGATCGCCACGTACCGTCATCTGCCACGACCGTCACATGTTGTGCAAGGGCGATTACGGCTGGCGCGGTTTCCTGTGAGTCCGGAAACCTCGCTCGCCAATTGCTGCCCGGTTGCTGTGCTGTGATGCGACGGATGGCCACCGATTGTTTGAGAAAGCCCTCCGGGATGGTCGTCTGCAGTTGGTCTGCGGCGATCCCGTCTGTGTCAACGTCCGGACGGACGGCTTCCAGAACTCCGCCGGATTGATTCACAATGACCCAATAGTGTGACTGGTTTGCGATCGAGACCGGACTGCGTTCACCGTTCCCCGCTGCGAAAACGACGGCGATGCTGCGGAACTCGCTGGTGTCCGGCAGTGGGATCGATCCGGTACCCGCCACGAAGAAACGTTCACTGACGGGATACTGCAGGTGAAATGTGATACGTACCTGATCGTTGTCCAGCAGTGTGCGCTCTTCCTGTCGGAGTCCAGGCACACGAAAATCCAGTGTGTCTGCGACACTGGTCGGCAGTTCCACTGAGAACGTGTCAGCAGCCGATCGCGAGATGTGCCACGACAGGGCCAGTGTCCGCTCGATGGATGTGCTGGTCACGTTTGTGACGGTCACGGATTCACAAAGTACGGAAGGTATGGCAATTCTAAGTTTAAGCAGAATTGAGGAAGGTTGAACATCCTGAGTCGTGAATGAAATCCCGGGCGCCGCTGGCCGCAGCAATCGAAGCTGCCCCTCAATCTGCGAGGACGCGACGGAGGACCAGTTGATCCCCTGAAAGCCGGCGATTTCAGTGGCCGGTCCCAGCCAAATGGCGAGTTGTGTGCGAGATTCACCAGCTTCTGCCAGAAAGGGCGCGACAAACCGAGCACTTGTCCGATCGGGTGGCTGCTGATTCTGACCCTGGATGACCACGCGCACACTGCCCGTCCGGGCCGACCGCAACTGCACGCTGAGGGTTTTGAATGTCTCGGAATCATTGTCCGCGTCCGTGATGTACCAGTCTGCGAGATCAGTGCAGTCGACTTCGAATGCAAGGAACGTTTTCGGGATGCGGATATCCAAACGCCGTCGAGGTGCTCCCTGAATGTGGACATCAAACGAGCTTGTCCAGAGCTGACGTTCGAACTCCAGCTGGACGCCGTGAAGCTGGCTGGCCGTCAGTTGATCGGCGACTCGGGAAGCCCGGATCACCACGGTCGCCGGATGACGATTGAATCGCCAGGCGAGAACTGGTCCGACCGGATTCCCGTCGAGCGAAGGCAGGACGGCTTCGGCCGGATTGATCTGACTGACACCCGACAGCGATTCAGTGCGAACATCGAGTTCTGAACCGGCGATCACGCAGACCGTGCCAGTACTTCTCGACGCTCCGGGCAGTTCCAGGATTGGGACCGGGAATGCCTGATGCTCCGATGAGATGACTCTGCGTGAGAACAGCGTCAGTCGCAGCGACGTCTTTTCGTCGACTTCGGAACGAAATTCAATCCTCAGACGAGGGACATCGTCGGTGCCTTCGACAGACCAGCCAGCGATGTCCTTACCTTCGACCGACCTGACGCTGTATCCGGCTGGCAACGTGAGTTCTGTTTCAGCGATGGATCCCTGGCGGCAGATGAAGGTGCCGACTGCGACCATCGTCAGTCCCTCGTCGTTGATTTCCAGAGCTGAATTGATGACCGAATGGACGATGCTGTCAGAGCTGCCGCGCGCGATCCCGGGCAGCCACTCGATCCGAACGTTTTCTCCTAACGTCACAGGAATGCTGACTGTTAATCCATCGGCACGGAACGTATCGCTCCGACCGTTGACTCGAACATTCAGATTCTCTGCCGGCAGTTCAAATATTAAGAGTCCGGAAGGAACGTCCGACAGACTCAGATTCACCAATCCTCCTGAAGCGTCAATCGTTGCGGGAATGTCAAAAACAACATCCAGAATGTGCAGTCCTGAGCCATGCACTCGCACCTGTAGTTCGTTCCTCGAGCGAGTCACAATCGCTTCATTCTCGTCAAGTGTGGCGTTGCGAACGGCAACGTCGCGGAACGGCAGCGTCACATGGACCGGAGTATCATCGAAGTTGCGAATGATGAACCGACCGTGGAAACTTTGCGTCCACAATTCATTCCTGACCTGCGTCCTTTCGCCACTCCTGTAGAAAGCAGCCGTGACAATTGCGTCCGACGGGCTGGAGTCTGGCTTGAAGTCTCCAGGATGTGCCTGTTCGTAGAGCTTCAGGAATTGTTCGCGTGGAACGAAAACTTTGCCGGCTGTGAGGGGGCTTTCTCCGATTGCATACGGCAGCACGATGTCAGGGAACGGCTGTTTGTCCTGTTCGTCAATCAGTGGTTCAGCGTTGCCGTCGTCAGCCCCGGCAGATGATGCAGCAATCGCGCACAGCAGCAGACTGGCAAGGGTCGTTCCGCGGCGGCAGCAGTTGCAATTCTGGACCCAGCTGATCATCACCGCTCCCGGCCACAGAATCATTGCCATGAGCGACCCCAGAACGATGCCATCGAGCATCGGCTGCCACTGGTTGGGGGCGAGCGGTACAAGGGCCATTGCGACGAGTCCCAGACCGGTCACGGCGCCGATCCTGCCAGCAGGAGACTGGTGACGAAGCATCCAGCAGGCGATCAGTACCAATGCGGCTGCCAGAAATCGCACCATGCGGACCTGGCTTGCGGTCCTCGTGACAATGTTCAATCGACTTGAGACTGCTCCCGCTCCCACCGAGCGGAAATCTGTGGTCTGATAGTCGACCGGTCTTTGCATGTTGACTCGAACCGATAATCGCGCGGCCCCGCTCCTTCGCCGCAGTTCCCCAGCGGCGGCAGGGGCG